>NZ_JBHTVQ010000024.1:22979-93725 GCF_042792855.1 Streptomyces sp. NPDC056600 | reverse complement strand
CTGCTGGGGCCCGACGCGGGTCATGACGTGTTCGACCGGCCGGGTGCGACGTTGTGCCGGCTGAACGGTGATCTGACGTCGGCGACGGTGGACCTGAGTGTGCGTGTTCCTCCGGGGTTCGATGTGGAGGCGTTGGTGCGGGGGCTGCGTGAGCGTCTGCCCGCCGGCAGTCTGGAGGTGCGGAACTCGGTGGCGGCCTGCCGGGTGGGCCGGGCCGATCCGGTGGTGCGTGCCCTGGTGTCGGGGATCCGCCGGCTGCATGCCCAGCCGCGGCTGAAGGTGAAGACGGCGACGTCGGACATGAACACGCTCGCCGAGGTGTGGGACATCCCGATGGCGACCTACGGTCCCGGGGACAGCAGTCTCGATCACGCGGACGACGAGCACATCGTGCTGTCGGAGTACCTGCGGGGCATCGACGTGCTGACCAGTGCGATCGAGGAGCTCGCGGGTCTGCCCGCGCGCCCGGACCACGACCCGGCCGGCGAGGCGCCGCTACGCATCAGGAGTCTTCGGTGACCGACATGACCCGGCGCGTCGCCGCGCTCCCCGAACAACGCCGCACGCGGTTCCTCGCACGCCTGAGGGAACACGCGGAAACCGTGGCACGACGCGGGCCGACATCGCGCGGCCACACAGGCCCGACGCCGCTCTCCCCCGCGCAACGGACCCTGCGCTTCCTCGACCCCCTGGTCCCCGGCACCCAGTTGTGCCTGCGCCTTCGGGGCAGGCTCGACACGGGCGCGCTGCGCGAGGCGCTGGCGTCGACCGTGGCCCGGCACGAGGCGCTGCGGACCACGATCACCGAGCGCGAGGGCGCCTTGACGCAGGTCGTCGCCACCGAGGTTCCGGTCGCCCTGCCGCTGACCGAGGCGGAGAACATCGAGGCGGCACGAGCCCTCGTCGAGCGGCGGGCCGCCGAACCGTTCGACCTGGACCGTACGCCGATGTGGCGCGCGACACTGATCAGGGTCGGACAGGAGGACCACCTGTTCGTGCTCGACCTGCCCGCCCTCGTCTGCGACAGCCGCTCGCGCGGCGTGCTGCAGCGTGAACTCGTCGCCTCCTACACGGCCTTGACCGAGGGTGGCACGCCGAACCTGCCGGAACTGCCGGTGCAGTTCCCGGACTACGCCCGATGGCAGCACGACCGGCTCGACAGCGCCGACCTGGACAGGCTCGGCGCGTACTGGCGCGGCAAGCTGGCGGGCGCCGAGGTCCTGGAGTTCCCCACCGACCGGCCGCGCGGCGAGACCCGCACCTTCGCGGGCGACCGCACCCGCTTCACCGTCGGCGGCGAAGCCCTGCGGCGGGCCGACGAGCTGGCCCGGCAGGTGGACGCGAGTCCGTACGACGTCCTCGTCGCCGCGTTCTGCACGCTGCTGCACCGGTACTCCGGCCTCGACGACCTGGTGATCGGCTCGCCGGACGAGAACCGTCACCACGACGGCGTGTCCTCGGTGGTCGGATGCTTCACCGACCTGCGCGTGCTGCGAGCGGACCTCTCCGGCGATCCGACCTTCCGCGAGCTGGTCCGGCGGGTCGCCCGCGTGTCGGCGGAGGCCGACGAGCATGCGGGCCTGGCCTTCGACAAGCTGGTCGAAGCAGCGGACCCGGTCGTCGACCCGTCGCGCTCTCCCCTCTTCCAGATCGTGTTCGGCGTGACGGGCGCGGACACCACGGACACCGCCGCCGCCCCGCCCGGCATCGACATCTCGTACGAGGACGGCCCGGCCCGCACCTCCTGCTTCGACATGAGCTGGAACCTGAGCCGGTGGCCGGAGCCCGGGACGGACGCGGACCTCACCGTCGAGTTCAACACCCACCTGTTCGACGCCGAGAGCATCGCCCGGTTCACCCGGCACTACGACGGACTGCTGCACACCCTGACCGCGGCCCCGGACGCCCCGCTGTCCACGGCCGAGATGCTGAGCCCCACGGACAAGGCGTTCCTCACCGAGGCCGCCGGCGGCCCGGTGCGGCCGGTCCGCGAATCCACCGTGGTCGCGGAGTTCGAGGCGCGGGCGGCGGAGGCCCCGGAAGGCGTGGCCGTCGTCGTCTCCGGCGTGGAGACCAGCTACGCCGAGCTGAACGCCCGCGCGAACCGGCTCGCCGCCCTGCTGCGCGCGCACGGTGTGGAGCCCGGCGCGCGGGTCGGTCTGTGTCTGCGCAGAAACCTGGACCTGCCGACCGCGATCCTCGCGGTGCTCAAGGCCGGCGCGGCCTATGTGCCGCTCGACACGGCGCACCCCTCCGGGCGCGTGGCCGAGATCGCCCGGGACGCCCAGCTGCGCGTGGTGCTCGCGCACGCCGAGGCGCGCGGGACCGTGAGCGAGGTCGGCGCGCCCGTCGTGGTGCTGGACGAGGTCCGCGAGGCACTGGCGGCACTGCCGGACGACAACCCGCCGCTCGCGGCGGAGCCGGACGGCATCGCGTACGTCATCTACACCTCCGGCAGCACCGGCAAGCCGAAGGGCGTGCTCCTCAAGCACCGCGGCGTCGTCAACTTCATCGACTCGGCTCGTGAGTTGTTCGAGCTGACGCCGTCCGACCGGGTGCTCGGGTTCGCCTCGTCGACCTTCGACGTCTCCGTCTTCGAGACCTTCTCGGCCCTGCTGACCGGAGCCCGCCTGTGCCTGGCGACCGATGAGGAACGGCTGTCGGTCGAACGGCTCCAGACGCTGATGGAGCAGGCCCGTGTCACCGTCATCGACCTGCCCCCGACCGTGATGCCGCTGCTGACGCCGGAGAGGTTCACCGACCTGCGCATCGCGTTCGTCGGCGGCGAGGCGTTCAGCGGTGAGCTGGTGAACCGGTGGAACGCGGGCCGGCGCCTGTTCAACGGCTACGGGCCGACCGAGTGCACCGTGACGATGATCGTCGAGGAGTGCGGCGGCACCTGGGACGCGTCCCCGCCGATCGGCCTGCCCATGGCCAACCACGTGGCGCACGTCCTCGACGCCGGGCTGCGCCAGGTCCCGGTCGGTGTACCGGGTGAACTGGTCATCGGCGGCGCCGGGCTGGCGCACGGCTACCTCGACCGCGACGAGCTGACCGCCGAGAAGTTCGTCCCCGACCCGTTCGGCACCGCACTCGGCGGTCGCCTCTACCGGACCGGTGACCTGGTGAAGCGGCTTCCGGACGGACGCCTCGTCTTCCTCGGCCGCATCGACCAGCAGGTCAAGATCCGCGGCCTGCGGATCGAGCTGGGCGAGGTGGAATCGGCGCTGACCGGCTTCGAGGGGATGGGTCCGGTCCATGTCCGGGCGTGGAGCGACGACAACGGGGACAAGCACCTGGTCGGCTGCCTGACCGGGGTCACCGAGCAGCAGGTGCCCGCGGTACGCGAGCATCTGCGCGCGCTCCTGCCCTCGTACATGATCCCGTCCTTCTTCACGGTCCTCGACGAGCTGCCGCTGACCAGCAGCGGCAAGGTCGACTGGCGCAGGCTGCCCGCCCCCGACCTGAGCCGGTCGGGCGAGGGCCACGACGACGAGTCGCTGACCGGGACCGAGCGCACACTGCTGCGTGACGTGCTCGCCCCCCTGCTGCACGACGACAGGATCGGTGCGCACGACGACTTCTTCCTGGCGGGGGGCAACAGTCTCCAGGCCGTCCAGCTGATGTCGGCGATCCACCGCAGGTTCGGTGTGGAGATCACGCTCGGTGACTTCTTCGCCTCGCCCACGGTCGCGCACCTGGCCGCCACCATCGACGCCGTCCGCGCCGCGAGCAGCGCCGCGGGCAGCACCGACGACGGTGACCCGTTCGAGGCGCCGACGAAACCGTCCCGGCGGGATCCCGGCAGGGCGCCGGTGGTGATGCGTGAGGCCGGGCCGGCGCAGGTGGTCCTGCTGCACCCGTCGGGCGGCGAGCTGTTCTGCTACATCCCCTTGTCCAGGGCGCTGCGCGGCGACATCGGCGTGAGCGGATTCGCCGCCGACCCCCGGGACGCCGAGGTGCCCGCGCAGCAGGCGATGGCGGCGACCGCCGCACGCATCGCGCGCTCCCTGACCGGGACCGGCCTGTCCGCGTCCTGTTGCCTGGCCGGCTGGTCGTACGGGGGCGTGCTCGCCTTCGAGGTCGCCCGGCAGATCGAGGAGACCACCGGGCAGAAGCCGCCGGTGATCCTGCTGGACGCCGCCTACGACGAGGACTCCGTGCCCCTGGACGAGGCGACGTTGCGGCAGCGGTTCGTGCACGACGTCGCACGGCTGATCGGACGCGAGGGCCCCGAGGTGGCCGCGGTCCTCGAGGACCCGGCCGCCGGGGTGGCCGACGTCGGGAAGACCCTCATCGATCTGGGCGTCGAACTGGAGCTGACCGAGCAGGAGCTGGCCGACCGTTTCGCGACGTTCCGGTCCTGCGCGCTGTCCATGCAGGCGTACCGCCCGCCGGCCCCGTACGGCGGACCCGTCACCGTGCTCGTCGCCTCCCCGCACATCGCCATGGAAGAGCAGTGGCGGGCGGTGTGCACGGGCCCCTTCCGGGCCGAGCGCGTACCGGGCGACCACTACACCCTGTTCACCGAGCCGGCGATCGGCCGGGTCGTCGCGGCGATCGAAGAGACGCTCGCGTCGTGAGGAGACACACATGCGGTTCGGCTTCACAGAGGATCAGGAGCGGTTCCGGGCACAGGTACGGAAGGCTCTGCGCTCCGCCGAGGTCCAGGCCGCGGCGGCGGCGGCCACCGGCGCGTTCGGCGTGGAGCCCGACGCGCGCCCGCTCTACCGGCTGCTCGGGGAGCTGGGTCTGCTCACCGTGCACTGGCCCGTCGAGTACGGCGGCCGGGGCCGCTCGCTGACCGACGCCGCGATCGTCGCCGAGGAACTGGTTCGTGCCGGTGTGCCGGACACGTTCCATGTGAACACCGTCCAGATCGTCGGCCAGTTCCTGCTGATGGCGGGCAGCGAGGAGCAGAAGCAGCGGTATCTGCCTCCCATCGCCCGCGGCGAGAGCTTCGCGTCGGTGCTGTACACGGAGCCCGACGCCGGCTCCGACCTGGGCGGGCTGCGGGCGGTCGCCGAGGCGGACGGCGACGGCTACCGGATCACCGGCACCAAGGTGTTCAGTCTCAAGACCCGGTTCGTCGACCTCGGCCTGTGCGCCGCCCGCACGACGCCGGGTGCGGGCAAGTACCAGGGCATCAGTCTGTTCCTGGTCGACATGCGGGCCCCCGGTGTGACGGTGTCGACGATCCCCGGCATCGGCGACGAGCACTTCCACCGGGTCGACCTCGACGCGGTCGCGGTGCCGGGCGCGAACCTGCTCGGTCCGCGCGACGAGGGCTGGCCGCTGCTCAACGAGGCCCTGGCCATCGAACGCACCGGCCTGGACTACTACCTGAAGGCGGAGCACTGGCTGGACGCCGCCCTCGAAGCCCTGGTCGAGGGTGAACCGGAGGCCGTGCCCGGTGACCTCCTCGAGCAGATCGGCCGCTGGCACGGCGCGCTCGCCGCCGACCACGTCCTCGCCTGGGAGGTCCTCACCGGGATCGCGGCGGACCGGGTCGACCAGGTCGCGACAGCCGTCGCCAAGTACCACAGCAGCGAACTCGCCCAGTCCATCGCGGTCTGGGCCGCCGGCATCCCGAGCCCCGAGCAGCGGGCCGACCGCACCGGAGCGGCCGTGACCCTGGACTCCGCCTACCGGGAGGCTCCGGGACTGACGCTCTCGGCAGGCACCTCCGAGGTGATGCTCCAGATCATGGCCGCCTCGTTCGACTCCATCGGACAGGGAGACTGACATGGACCTCACGCCCGACCCGTTCGCCCTCCGGCTGCGCACGGCCCTGCGTGCCGGACTCGCCGGCGTGCCCGCCCGGATCGAGCTGCACGGCGCCCCGGTGACCGACGGCGCCGGCGGCCCGACCCGGGCGGTGCTCGACGCGCTGGAGGCGGCCGACTTCGAGCGCCCCGCCGACGCCGGCGGGCTCGGCCTGGGGCTGAGTGCCGGGGCCCTGGTCAGCGAGGAACTCGGCCGCGCGGCGTGCGGCAACTCCTACCGGGCCGCCGCGTTCGCCGCCGACCTGGACCTCGCCGCGCCGAGCGTGGCCCTGGCGGGGTTCGAAGCCCTGCCCACCGGCAGCGGGGTCACCGCGACGCCGCGCGCCGGCGGCTGGGAACTGACCGGCACGGTCACCGTCGACGACCCGAACGCCGATCGGTTCCTGGTGGCCACCCGGGTCGGCGGCGATCCGGTGCTGGTCGCGGTGGAGCGAACGGCGGACGGTGTCACCACGCAGGACGGGAGCTGGCCGCCGGTCGTCCGGTTCGCGGCCACGCCCGTCCCCGCGGCGGACGTCGTCGGCGCCCTGGACGAGGCTCCCACCGGTCCGCTCGCGCGCGCACGGCTGCGGCAGGCGGCCTACCTGCTGGGCATCGCCGACGGAGCGCACCGCATGGCCGTGGAGTACGTCTGCCTCCGCCGGCAGTTCGGCACCCGGCTGCGCGACCTGCCCGCGGTGTCGTTTCCCCTGGCGCGCGCGATGGTGGAGCTGCGGGCGACCAGGGCGGCGGTCCACCGAGGGGTCTGGCTGCTCGAATCCGATCCGGCCGCCGTCGGCACCGCGCCCCTCGTCGCCCTGGCCATGGCCTCCGAGACCGCGCGTGACGTCGTGCGCCTGAGCATGCAGAGCTGCGGGGTACGCGCGATGACGTCGGAACTGGGCCTGCACCGGTACTTCCGGCTGGCCGCGGCGGAGTCCACCCGGTACGGAGATCCCGCCGCGCTCTGGCGGACGGTCGGCGCCGACCGCCTCCGGACGGTCCAGGGTGCCGCGTCCTGAGGGGAGCCCCGGGCCGCGACGGCACCCCGGCCGTGGATCAACTGGCACGGGAGCTCCCCAGCGACAACTCCCGTGTCATGCCGTCGGCGTGGGCGGCCGAGTGGATGAGACCGGTCCGGTAGGCCAGCGACACCAGCTCCGCACGGTCGCGGACGCCGAGCTTGGTGCGCACGCGGTAGAGATGGGTCCTGACCGTGGCCTCGCCGATGATCAGTTCGCGCGCCACGTCCTCGGTGGACATGCCCTGGGCCACCATCCGCGTCACTTCCCGTTCCCGCGGGGTCAGCTCGGTCATTTCCGGACAGGTCTCGGCCTTCTGCGGTTCCGGCTGCGCACGGAACCAGGTGACCAGGCGCCGCGCGATGTTCGGCGCGAGCACGGTCTGGCCGGCGGCCGCCCCGTGGATCGCGGTGATCAGTTCCTGAGGACTCACGTCCTTGCCGAGCAGACAGCTCGCGCCGGCGTGCAGCACGTCGCTCACCGTCTCGTCGGTGTCGGCCGCGGTGAAGACGACGACATGGGGCGACTCGTCCTCGTGACCGAGTCTGCGGATCATCTCCAGACCGGAAATGGTCTGGAGGTCGAGATCCGTGACCACGACGTCGGGACGCATGGTGCGCACCAGGACGATGGCTTCCATGCCGTTGTGGGTCGTACCGATCACCTCGATGTCCGGCACCGCGTCGAGGAGAGTCTTGAGACCGTCCGCGATCACGGGCAGCTGGTCACAGACGAGCACCCGAATGGTCATTGTGTTGCCCCCGACAAAGGAGTGAGAGGGAAGCCCCGCTGTCATCAATGGGTTGCTGCGCGCGGGGATCGTGAGCCTCGTGAGCTCGTGTGCGGGCCGCGATGAGCGGCCGCGGCGGGTCTGCTCAGCCGTTGCCGTGGCTTGTTCCGGGCCGGCCGGGGACCGTGCCCGCCAGGAGACCGGAGGCGGCGACAGCAGAGGTGGGACGCATGGGGAAGCTCCTTCGACGAGACGCGCCGTTTCGACTTCGCCAAGACTCGCAACTGCTCTTCCCTGCCGGTTCCCGTCCTGGCACCGGTCCGGTCCCTTCGCCGGAGAGCGCCCGGCGTACGGGGCTCGACGTGCCGTGCCGTCCGCGGACCACCCTGTGCCCCGGCGGTGAGGGGAGGCGCGGCGGCGTGGCCGGATTCCCCCGCGCGTACCGCACGAGTCCCGCCCCGGAGGCGCACGAGTCCCGCTCGAGAGGCGCACCGTGGCGCGGTCGACGCCGTCCGCGCCGCCGGCCGCCCCGCTCCGTACAGCGAGACGCGTGGTCCCGCCGGTGCGGCGTCCACGTACCGCTTACCCGTGGGTGCACCTGACGCGGACGCGCGCCCCGCCGGTCCGTCCGTAGCGTCCGTCGTACGTGCTGGGACGGTCGGCGCAAGCGGTCCGGTCCCACGGGTGATGCCACACCGAACAGGGGTACTTCCGTGCGCAGTGACTGGACAGTCAAGCCGGTGGGTCTGCCGCTCATCCGCCGCCGTTGCCAGACGTGTACGTCCGACACGTTCCGGACGACCGGCAAGTTCCGCGTCAACGCGAACCACAAGCTCCTCGACGTCTGGCTGCTCGCGCTCTGCACCCGATGCGGCGCGACCACGAAGATCACCATTGTCGAGCGGACGAACGTGCGCTCGGTCAGGCCCGATCTGCTGGACCGCGCGCACGAGAACGACCCGGCTCTCGCCGCCGAGCTGCTCCAGGACGGCGTCGTACGGCGTCGCAATCACATCGCCCTCGACTGGAGCGACGCCTGGCGGCTCGACACCGGTGGATCGGATCATCCGGTCCGTGAGGCGATCGACGTCTCGGTGCGCTTCGACGCACACATCCCGGTCAGGCCGGTGCGGCTCATCGCGGAAGGCTGCGGCCTGTCGCGGGCCGAGGTCGAGCGGCTGATCACGGAAGGCAGACTCGTCTCGGCGGTTCGCCTGAGCGGAAAGCTCTCCAGCGACTTCGACTTCACGCTCAAGCGCGACGCGGGTTGATTCCGCGCCGTCCGCTCTCCCGAACACATGGTGAAAACCAGGGCCGGCCCCCGATCACGTGGGGCCGGCCCTGGACGTGTGCCGGCTCCCGGGCTCTCGCGGATGTCCGCCCGCCCGGGTAAACGCGGTGCGCAGGAGCGGCGGAGCGCCGTAACCGCCCCGCGTCCCGGTGGATGAACTTGTCGCGGACGTGCCCGGTGCCGCAGTGGCCGTAGCTTCCCATGGACGCGGCCGACGGCCGCTCGGATTCTCGAGCCGCTCACCGCATTGACCGTCCGAGTGAGGATCACGATGAGTCTCTCCGAAGTGTTCGACCCCGACATCCTCACCCTGCCGCTGTACGACGACGCCCACCGCGCACTCGCCGGGGAGATCGGGCAGTGGTGTGCGGACCGGTCCGAGGCGTGGGCGTCGTCCGACACCACCGATCCGGCCGCCGTCGGACGGGCGATGCTCACCGAGCTCGGCCGGTCGGGGTGGCTGAGCCACCTCGGCCCCGACCGTCCGGACTCCGACATGAGGGCCCTGTGCCTGAGACGCCAGACTCTCGCGTACCACGACGACCTGGCCGACTTCACCTACTCGATCCAGGAGCTGACCGCCGCCGCGATATCGCGCCACGGCAGCGCCGAGCAGCGTCGCCGTGAACTGCCGGGCCTGGCCGACGGGACCCGTGCGGGGGCGCTGGCCCTCTCCGAGCCCGGCGCGGGCTCCGACCTCGCCGCCGTGGTGCTCGAGGCGACCCCGGACGGGGACGGGTTCGTCCTCAACGGGACCAAGACCTGGATCGCGCAGGGCGACATCGCCGACGTGTGCGTCGTCCTCGCCCGCACGGGCGACGGCCCGGGGCCGCTGGGGCTGACCGCCTTCGTCGTCGACGGCCGCGCCCCCGGTCTCAAGGCCGAGCCCATCGGCGCGATCGCGCCGCGCTCCTGGGCCGAACTGACCTTCACCGACGTCCGCGTGGGTCCCGAGGCCGTCCTGGGCGAGCGCGGCCAGGGACTCGTGGTCGCGCTCGACATCCTCGAACGGGCCCGGACGACCGTGGCCGGCGCCGCGCTCGGCTTCGCCCGGCGCGCCTTCCGGCTCGCCGTAGGCCATGCCCGTACCCGCAAGGCCTACGGCGGCCGGCTGGCCGACCTCCAGCTCGTCAGGTCCTCGCTCGCGAACATGGACGTCAAGCTCTCGGCCGCCGCGCTGCTGACCGCCCGCGCCGCCTGGGCGACGGACCTCGGCCACGATCACGCCAAGCACGCGTCGACGGCGAAGCTCTACGCCACCGAGGCCGCGGGCGAGATCGTCGACGGCGCCGTCCAGATCTTCGGCGCCGCCGGGCTCGTCGCGGGCAGCCCGATGGAGCGGCTCTACCGCCAGGTCCGTTCCCTGCGGATCTACGAAGGGGCCTCCGAGGTCATCGAGATGACGATCGCCGACGCCCTGTGAAGCACGGCCGGGACGGTCCCCGTGGCACCGCGAGGGCCCGGAACGTCCCGGTCACCGCCGTCCGCGACATCGAACGGGTTCCCGCCGGGGCCTGCCGCCCGGTCCGCACCGGGCCACCGCCGACACCGAGGAGGTGGGCAACCGGGGCTCCACCGGCTCGCCCGATCAGGTCCGACCTGCACTGCCCAGACAACCGTCCGAGAACGAACGCACTGATCCCGGCCCACCGGCGGACACCGACGGTGCCGCGCCAAGGCGTCGTGAGACGTGCCGACACCCTGCACCTTCACAGGAAGGACCTTTCGTGGGATCCGTAGAGAAGCCGATGACGGCGTCCGGCGCCGTCGAGCAGGCCAGTCACCTCCGGCTCGTCGGCATCGGCGCAGGACCGGCCAACCTGAGTCTGGCCGCGCTGCTGCACGGCGATTCGCAGCAACCGAACCTCTTCTTCGACCGCAAGCCGAGCTTCACCTGGCACGACGACCAGCTGATCAACGGTGCGACCCTCCAGGTGTCGATCTTCAAGGACCTGGTGAGCCTCTCCGACCCGACCAACCGCTTCTCGTTCCTGTCGTACCTGCACGAGCACGGCCGGATCTACCACTTCCTCAACGCCCAGTTCGCCGAGGTGCCGCGCACCGAGTTCCGCAACTACCTGGCCTGGGCGGCCGAGAAGAACGAGAACGTGGTCTTCTCCGAGACCGTCGAACGGGTCGACTTCGACGGCGTCTTCCGCATCACCACCGATCGCCGTCAGGTCACCGCGGACAACATCGCCGTGGGCGTCGGCACCGTTCCGTGGGTGCCCGAGTTCGCCCGTCCGCACCTGGGCGCCGGCCACTTCCACGTCAGCCAGTACCTGAACCACGCGCGGAACCTGGCGGGCAAGCGCGTCGCCGTGGTCGGCGGCGGCCAGTCCGGGGCCGAGACCTTCCTCGACCTCATCTCCCGGCCCGACGCCGAGCGCCCGGCCTGGGTGTCCTGGGTCTCCAAGCGCCGCAACTACTTCCCGATCGACGACTCGACCTTCACCAACGACTTCTACATGCCGGAGTACTCCGAGTACTTCTACCGGCTGTCGGAGTCCAAGCGCGCGGAGCTCAACTCCGCTCACCTGCTCAGCTCGGACGGGATATCCGAGTCGACCCTCCGGGCGATCTATCAGCAGCTGTACCGGCTGCAGTTCATCGAGCGGGACGAGCACCGCTTCGGGCTGCTGCCCAACCGGACCGTCGTGTCCGCCGACCGCACGGCCGCCGGCACGTTCGAGGTGACGCTGCGTCACAACGACGAGTCGGGGCAGAGCCAGTGCCTCCCGGTCGACGCGGTGGTGTGGGCGACCGGCTTCCGTCCCACTCCCAAGAAGTTCCTCGATCCCCTGAAGGACCGCATCGAGACCGAGAACGGTGAGGTCCGCGTCGACGAGGACTTCGCCGTCGCCTGGGACGGCCCGCCGGACCGGAAGATCTTCGTGCAGAACGCGGTGCGCGGACAGCGCGGCCTGCCCGACGTGAACCTGAGCCTGAACGCCTGGCGGGCCCAGCGCATCGCCAACCGCCTGCGCGGGCGCAGCGCCCCCGAGATGGCGATGTCGTTCATCGACTGGTCGGCCAAGAGCGGGCGGGGCACGCAGTGGACCGCGTAGACCTCGCCGTCGTCGGCGGGGGAGTCATCGGCGCGCTCATCGCCCGTGAGGCGGTCGCCGCGTACCCCGACGCGACCGTCGCCGTGCTGGAACGCGGCCTGATCGGCCAGGGCGCCTCCGGCCGCTCGGCCGGTGTCCACTTCCCGCGCGGGGCGACCGAGCGCGTCCGGTCCATGTCCGAGCACTCCCAGCGTGTCTGGGAGTACCTGGCCGCCGAACTCGGCCTGCCGATACGCGCGGTGCCCGCCACGGTGGTCGCTGCGGCCGGCGACGCCGACGCGGTCTCCGCCGCCTACCTGCGCCTCGGTGCCGAGTCCGCCCCGGCCCGCGGCTGGGCGGTGCCGCCGGGCTCCCGGGCATGGGACCTCGACGGGTGCCAGTACGCCGACGTCCAGGCGGTCACCGCGCGCGTCCTGGCCGGGCTGCGCGACCGGGTGACCGTCCTGGAGGGAACCGAGGTCACGGACCTCTCCTTCAACGGCGAGCACCACCGCCTCACCCTCGGCCCGGGGCAGGAGCTGTCCGCCCGCCGGGTCGTCCTGGCCCCCGGCCCGTGGATCGCGCACCCCGCCTGGGCCGACCTCGTCGCTCCGCTCGGGCTGCGCGTGAAGAAGGTCGTCGCCGCCCACGTCGAAGGGACGCCCGCAGCCGGCGATCCGCTCGTGGTGCTCCACGACGACGACGCGTTCCTCCTGCCGCTCCACGAGCGCGGCCACTACCTGTTCAGCTACACCTGCACCCGCTGGGACGTCGCCCCCGACGACGCGGGCCTCGTCCTGGAGCCGTCCGACCTCGCGGAGGCCCGTGCGACGCTGGGCCGCTTCGCGCCCGGCCTGGTGGACCGGTGCACCTCGGGCCGGGTGTTCTGCGACGCGTACAGCCCGCGCCGCGAACCCGTCGTCGCCGAGCTGTTGCCCGGCCTGGTCTTCGCCGGAGCCGCGAACGGCTCCGGCTACCGGCTGGCCCCGGCCATCGCCGCCGAGACCGTCGCCGCCCTGGATCTCACACCGACCGGGGCCACCTCCCCGCCACTACGGAGGCAGTCATGATCCTCAACCAGTACAGCGAATCCGAACTGTCCGACGCCTTCGGCATCGAGATGTCCCCGGTCGAGGGCCTCGGTGTCGGCGCCGGCTGGGGCCGCGTCGCCCCGGGGGCCTCCTCGCACAGCGACCGGCACGACGAGACGGAGTTCTTCGTCATCGTCGCCGGTACGGGCGAGCTGACCGTCGACGGCCGCAGCCACCCGGTCGGTCCGGGCACCGTGGCGCTCTTCGAGCCCTTCGAGTCGCACGTCATCACCAACACCGGCGGGACGGACCTGGTCTTCCTGACCCAGTACTGGCGCGATGCGGCCCGGGCCCGTGCGTCGGCGACGTCCCGCGTCCGCGCGAACCCCACCGACCGCCCCCAGTTCGTGTTCTCCACGCCGCCGACCCCGAACGGCGACCTCCACCTCGGTCACCTCTCCGGCCCCTACCTGGGCGCCGACGTCTACGTCCGCTACCAGCGCCTCATCGGCAACCAGGCGTGGCACCTGACCGGCAGTGACGACTTCCAGAGCTACGTCACGGCCGTCGCGGCCCGCGAGGGCTCCACGTCCGCCGAGGTCGCCGCGCACTTCTCGGCCGAGATCGCCGCGACGCTCGCCGCGATGGACATCAGCGTCGACGAGTACTACGTCACGAGCACGGAGGAGGGCTACCGCGAGGGCCTCCAGCGCTACTTCACCCGGCTCGTCGACTCCGGGCACGTCCGTCCCCGGGCGACGCCGGCCCTGCTCGACGCCGAGACCGGCGATTACCTCTACGAGGTCGACGTCAGCGGCACCTGCCCCAGTTGCTCGCACGGCGCGGGCGGCAACATCTGCGAGGAGTGCGGCGAGCCCAACCTCGTCGCCGACCTCGTCGACCCGTCCTCACGCCTGAGCAGTGCCGCGCCGAAGACCGATGAGGTCGTGCGCTACACCCTGCCGCTGCACGAGTTCGCCGACGTCGTCGCCGACCACCACAAGCGGGGCCGGGTCCCGGTCCGGCTGCGGGAGCTGGCCGAGCGGGTCTTCGCCCGCCCGTCGCTCGACCTGCCGGTCTCGCACCCCTCCGACTGGGGCGTGCGGCCCGCCGGGGACGACCTGGACGGACAGGTCATCTGGGTCTGGCCGGAGATGAGCCACGGCTTCCTGCACGGCATCGAACGACTCGGCGCCGGGACGGGGCAGCAGTGGTCGAAGGATGCGCCTTCCAAGGACTGGAAGATCGTCCACTTCTTCGGGTACGACAACAGCTTCTACCACGCGATCCTCTACCCGGTCCTGTACGGGCTCGCCCACCCCGGGTGGAACCCGGACATCGACTACCACGTCAACGAGTTCTATCTGCTGGAGGGCCAGAAGTTCTCCACCAGCCGGCGGCACGCGATCTGGGGCAAGGAGATCCTCACGCCCGACACCGTGGACGCGGTGCGCTACTACCTCTCCCGCACCCGGCCCGAGGGCGAGCGCACCGACTTCCGTCGCGCCGAGTTCGACCGGACCTGCGCGGACACCCTCGTCGGCGAGTGGCAGGAGTGGCTCACCGGTCTCGGCGAGCGCGTCGAGCGGCACGCCGACGGCGTGGCCCCCGACGCGGGCACCTGGACGACCGAGCACACCGCGTTCCTGGCCCGCCTGTCGATACGGCTCGACGAGGTCACGGCCGCCCTCAACCCGGAGGGGTTCTCGCTGACGGCCGCCGCGTCCGCCCTCGAGGGCATCGTCACCGACGTCCGCGCCTTCTCCCGTCAGCAGGCGGCCCTGGCGCACGACGGCCGGTGGAGCTCCGAGGCCCGTACCGCCCTCGCGCTCGAACTGGCCGCGGCCCGCCTGCTCGCCACCACGTCGGCGCCGCTGATGCCGCGCTTCTCGGCCAAGCTCACCGCCGCCCTCGGCCTCCCGGCCGTCGCCACCTGGTCCGAGACGGTCGTCCTGGTCGAGCCCGGCAGCCGCTGCACCCTCGCGGACACCCGCTTCTTCGGGACCGGCGAGCAGCGATGACCGAATCGATCATCAACCGCGTCATCACCGACCGGCCCGCGCACGACGGCTCCCTCACCGTCACCGGACTCGGCCACCGCACCACCCTGCCGCTGTCCGCGTTCCACGACCGGGCCAGGGCCGTCGCCGCGGCGCTGGGCCGTCGGGGCATCGGCGCCGGCGACCGTATCGGCATCCTGTCGGCCAACCGGCTCGAATGGGTGCTGCTCGACGTCGCCGCGCTCATGCTCGGAGCGCAGACCGCCGGGTTCGAGCCCGGCAAGTTCAGCCCCGACGCCGACCTGGTCGAGCGCTACGGCCTCGACGCCCTCTACACCGACGTCCCGCTGCCCGACGACGCTCCGTCCGGGGTCCTGCCGATCTCGGCCGTCGCCGGCTACGCCGAGGAGGACTGCGACGGATTCGTGCCGGAGCGGTGGGCCGCGACGCAGTGCACGACCGTCAAGTTCACCTCCGGATCGACCGGCGCGCCCAAGGGACTCGAGGCCACCGTCGGCAGCATCGACTCCTCGCTGCGCGCCGTGCAGAGCCTGTTCGCGCACCGGCCGGGCGACAACATCCTGACGTTCCTGCCGCTCTCGCTGCTCCAGCAGCGTTACTGGCTGTACTCGGCGCTGTACTGGGGCCACGACATCACGATCACGACGTACCAGTCCGTCTTCGCCGTGCTGCCGTCCGTCCGTCCCACCGTCGTCATGGGCGTCCCCGCCTTCTTCGACACGGCCAGGCGGCACATCGAAGGCGTCATCGACGGGGGCGTCGAACCGGACAAGGCCGCCGCCGAACTCTTCGGCGACCGCATCCGCTACCTGTGGACGGGTTCGGCGCCCGCCGACCCGGCGACGCTCGGGTTCTACGGTGAGGCCGGCCTCGCGATCTTCGAGGGCTACGGCCTCAACGAGACCTGCATCGCCACCAAGAACCACCCCGGGGCCCACCGCGAGGGCAGTGTCGGCCGGGCACTGCCCGGCAAGGAGATCGTCATCGACGACGAGGGCATCGTCTGCGTCCGCAGCGACCATCCGGTCAACACCGCGTACACGTACGCCGCGCCGGGCGACAGCGAGCGCATGTTCCGGCCGGGCGGCTTGGTGCGCACCGGGGATCTCGGCCGCCTCGACGAGGACGGCTTCCTCTACATCCTCGGTCGCAGCGACGACGTCATCGTCCTCGACAACGCCAAGAAGATCATCGTCAGGCCGATCGAGACCCGGTTCCGCGACACCGGCGCGGTGGCCGAATGCGTCGTGTACTGCCCCACCCAGGCCGGACTGGTCGCCGTCGTGTCGCCCCACCCGGGACCGGTCGACACGGCCGCGATCGGCGAGGCGCTGGCCGCGGTCAACGCCGCGTCGGAGCGCGACGAGCGGATCATCCGCGTGATCGTGGCCGACGAGCCGTTCACCGTCGAGGGCGGGCTCCTCACCTCACAGTTCAAACCGATCCGCAAGCGCATCGCGGACCGCTACAGAGACCGGATCGACAACCCGAAGGCAGGCATCCTTGTCCAGTGACCTCGACACCCTGGCCCGCGAGACGCTCTCCCGGGTGCTGCGCGACCACCCGGACCCCGCGAGCCTCGACCCCGGCGAGAACCTCGTGGAGACGTACGGGATCACCTCGCTCAACAAGGTCCTGTTCCTGACCTCCCTGTGCAGGGCGGCGGACGTCGGACTCGACAACTTCACCGAGGACGACCTCGCCGGGATGCGCACGCTCGGCAACGTCGTCGAGGCCCTCCGCCCCCACGCCCCCCTGAAGGGATGAGTTCCTTGACCCACCACGCCTGGAGCCGGCACGCCTCCGTCCTCCTCGGCAACGAGCACGTCGAACTTCACCCGATCTCGGAGGAAGACCGTGGACCACTGCGCAAGATCGCGTTCGACGACCGGATCTGGACCTATTTCGTATCCCGTGTCGAGAGCGACGCTGATTTTGACCAGTTTTTCGACGCCATGCTTGCTGACCAGGCCGCCGGCAAGCGCGCGGTCCACGTCATCGTGGACAGGAGCACCGGACAGGTCGCCGGCAGCTCCAGCTACGGCAACATGAGCGAAGCCGACGGGCGACTGGAGATCGGCTGGTCCTGGCTCGGAGTCGACTTCCAGGGCAGGGGCATCAACCGCTGGGCCAAGTACCTGCTGCTCCAGCACGCGTTCGACGTCCTGGGCGCCGAGCGCGTCGAGTTCAAGACCGACGTCCTCAACGTCCAGGCGCGTGCCGGACTGCGCAAGATCGGTGCGTACGAGGAAGGCGTCATGCGCAGCTTCAACCCGATGCCCGGGGGCCGCAGGCGTGACGCGATCTACTACTCGGTGCTCCGCGACGAATGGCCCTCGGTCGAGGAGCAGCTCCGCCGCGTCGGCAGGGCGGTCAACCCGTGCGCGTGACCGAAGCGCCGCTCCTGGAGCTGTCCGGCTCGCCGCATGCCCGTGGTGTCCTCCACGGGCGCGCGCTGGCCGGGCGGCTCCGCGGCTTCCTCGACGACTCGCTCGCCCGCCTCGGCCACCTCACCGACCGGCCGGCCGACCTCGACGCGCTGCGGCCCGACATCGCGGCGCACCGCGCGGTGGTCGGCGAGGCGCTGCCGGACCTCGCCGCCGAGATCGACGGCCTCGCCGCCGGCGCGGGGATCGACCGCGACGCGGCCTGGCTGCTGCAACTGCGCCGCGAGTTGATCGGCTACAGCCGAGTCACCGCCGGGGACTGCACGACCTACGCCTCGGCCGGCGGCGCGCCGGTGCTCGCCCAGACGGTCGACCTGAACGGCGACCTCGACGACCAGATCGCCGTGCTGTCGGTCTCCGGGCCGCGCCACCGCTCCCTGGTGCTCAGCTTCGCCGGTCTCCTCGGCTACCTCGGTGTCAACGACGCCGGGGTCGCCGTGGGCATCAACCTCGTCCTCGGCGGCGACTGGCGGCCGGGCGTGCCGCCGTACCTGGCGATCCGGCACGTCCTCGACACCGCGGGAACGGTCGAGCAGGCCGTCGGGATCCTCCAGGAGCTGCCGCTGGCCAGTTCGCGGGCGTTCATGATCTGCGGCGTGGACCGGACCGTGTGCGTCGAGGCCACGGTCGCGCGGCGCCGCGTCCTCGAAGGGGACGAACTGGCGCACACGAACCACTTCCTGGACGCCGAGCTCGCCGAGCAGGACGAGATCAACGTCTTCGCCAAGAACTCCTCCAAGCGGCGCCTGCGGACGGTTCTCGACGCGGGCATCCCGAAGGCCGACGACACGGAGGGCCATCACCGGCTGCTCTCCACGCCCCCGGTCCTGGTGCCGGACAACGGAGACATCCGGCGGGAGCGCACGGTCGCGGCGGTGCTCCTGCGCCCGGACCTGGGAGAGATGCGGCTGTGGCCCGGCGACCCGTCCGTCGTGCCGGAGCAGGTGCACGTCCTCCGGTAGGCGGTGGGACCCCACACACGCATCCGGCCCCGGGACCATGGGCATGGTCCCGGGGCCGCATGCTCGGTGCGTCTCAGCGCCCGATGAGATGCTGCTGGTCCTGCGGCCGCAGGCGCAGGCTGTGCTGGCCGCCGTCCACGGCGAGCATCATGCCGACGGAGGCGCTCGACAGCGGGCTCGCCAGATAGGCGATGGCGCCGGCCACCTCGTCAGCCGTCACCAGGCGGCCCGGTGCGAGGAACTTGAGCAGCGACTCCCGGGCGGCCTCCGGGTCCTGCGTCCCCTGCAGCTGGTTCTCCACCCACGGGGTGTCCGCCGTGCCGGGCGCGACACAGTTGACGCGGATTCCCTCGCGGGCGTGGTCGGCCGCCATGGCCAGGGTCAGCGAGTACACGGCGCCCTTGCTGGCCGAGTACAGCGTGCGCGTCTGGTGTCCGGCCCAGGCCACGATCGAGCACGTGTTGACGATCGACGCGGCGGGCGAGCGGCGCAGATGGGGCAGGGCGTACCGGGCGACCCGCACCATGCCGACCACGTTGACGTTCAGGACGTTCAGCCACTCCTCGGAGCTGTTCGTGGCGACGTCGCCGACCGCCGGTATGCCGGCGTTGTTCACGACGATGTCGAGGCGGCCGAACCGCTCGACCACGGCCTCCACCGCCGCCTCGACCTGCGCGTCGTCGCCCACGTCGGCCTGGACGCCGAAGACGTCGTCCGGCAGGCCCTCGGTCTTGAGATCGAGGACGGCGACCTTCGCGCCCCTGCTGGTCAGCAGCTTCGCCGTGGCCAGACCGATTCCCTGGGCGCCACCCGTAACGATCGCCACGAGTCCTTCGAAGTCACTCAATGGTTCTCTCCTGTCATATGCCGAGCTATCAGGAACGAACGGTGGCCGCCACGTCGTCCGGGAGGCGCGGCCGCGGACGGAAACCGTGCACAGGCGGCCCGAGGAGGCCGGCCGGGGTCCACGGCGCTCCGGGACCTCGGTGCCGGTCCTCGTGCGGGCGCGTCCCGCGGCAGCACCGGAGAAGGACGTTACGACCCCACCCGTCCGGCCGCGTCCGCGGCAAGTGCAGGGAGGGGACACGTCGCGCTGACCCTTCCCCAAGCGGCTCATCACCTCGGTTACCCGGTGCCGTCCGGGGCTGTGCCACTCTCGATTCCGGTTCGGATTTTCTTGATGCAGTCCTGGGAGCTGAGGGATTTTTCATGCCGCTTGATCCGCTCTACGCGGGAATCAGGGACTACCGGGTCACCACCGGATTCACGCCGCTTTACACCATGTCGGTGGACCGGGCCCGGGTAGCGGATCGGGAGACCGAAGCCGAGATCTGGGACTGGGTGAAAGAACCCGAAGAGGTATTCGACTTCGACATCGACGGTCCGGCGGGTCCGCTGACGCTGCGGGCGTACCGCCCTTCGCGGGAGAGTGACGATCCGCTTCCCGTGGTGGTGTATTTCTTCGGTGGCGGCTGGGTCGTCGGCTCCCTGGACACGTGCGAGGCGATCTGCCGCGCGGTGGCCAGCCTGACCCCCTGTCTGGTCGTCTCCGTCGGCTACCGGCTCGCCCCCGAGCACCCGTTCCCGGCCGCCATCGACGACTGCTACGCCGCCGTGCGGTGGGTGGGGGAGCACGCGTCCGAACTCGGCGCCGACCCCGCCCGCATAGCCGTCGCCGGAGACAGCTCGGGCGGCAACCTCGCCGCGGTCATGGCCCTGATGGCCCGGGACAAGGGAGGGCCGACGCTCTCCGCCCAGGTGCTCGTCTATCCGCCCACGCGCAACGACGCCACGACGCGGTCCATGAACGACCACGTCGATCCGATGTTCTTCAACGCGAAATCGTCGGCCTGGTTCTGGGAGCACTATCTCGCCGATCCCGCCGACGGTGAATCGCCCTATGCCTCCCCGGCCAAGGCGGCCGACCACAGCGGACTTCCGCCGGCTCTGCTGCTGACGGCCGAGTACTGCCCGCTGTACGACGAGGGCGAGGAATACGCGGAATTGCTCTCACGCGCGGACGTCCCGGTGGAGTTCCACCCGCACAAGGATCTTCCGCACGGCTTCCTCCAGCTTTCGGCCGTGCTGGAGACGTCCAGGAACGCGATGCGTCTGATGGCCGACTTCCTGCGCAGGCGGCTGGGCTGACATGGAAATGACCGAAGTCCGCCGCGTGGTGCTGCGCTCGCCCAGGTACGTGCTCGGCGAGATCGAGACAGATCATTCCGAGATCGAGGGATTCGCCGCATTCGCCGAGGAGCGGGGGATGGTTCCCGATCCCGCGATGTGGGGCTGGGGCACCGTGCGCCGTACGGAACTCGACACGGCCACGCTCGCCGTACGGGCCGGCCGGCAGACCCTCGACGCGGCGGGTGTCGCACCGGACGAGATCGACGCGCTCGTGCTGTGTTCCAACACGTTCCCCAGCGAGGTCGGGGAGCACGGCGACCTGATCGCGACGGTCCTGCGCGGCCTCGGACTCAGCGACGTCCCGGTCACCGGGATCACCCTGAACCGGTGCGCGTCCCTGCTCACCGGTCTGCAGACGGCCGCCACGATGGTCGCCGCGGGCAGGCACCGGACCGTGCTGGTGATCACCACCGACGCGGTGCCCGACGAGTCGGCGCGGCTGGCCGACTTCGCCCTGTTCAGCGACGGCGCCGCCGCCTGCCTGATCTCGCAACGGGTGGACGGCGCTCCCGAGTCCTACGAGTGGGTCGCCGACGCGCACGCCCAGGACCCGCCCTCCATGGTCCAGGGCACCCAGATCAGCGCCGACCTGGCCGAGGCGGCCAACCAGCGGCTGTTCGACGGGACCGGCGTCCGCGTCGAGGACATCGACGGCCTGCTGCACAACAACACCTTTCTGCCGGTCGTGATGATGAAGGAGGTCCAGGCCGGGTTCGGCCTGTCGCAGCTGGAGACCTCGAACATCACCAGGGTCGGGCACTGCTTCGCCGCGGATCCGCTGATCAACCTCGTCGACCGGCAGTCGGCCGGCGGCGTCCGCCCGGACGGGCTCTACCTGCTGGCGTCGAGTGTGTCGGGGCTGCGGATGTGCGTCCTGCTGAGGGCCCTGTGAACGGCCCCGGCCTCCAGTCACCCAACGAAGGAGTCACCCAAGTGCAGAAGAACGCCGGCGCCGAGGCCACCACCGCGTCATGGCTGCAGGCCACCGTCCGGGAGGTGCTGCAGCTGGCCGAGTCCGAGGAGGTCGCCTCGCGGACACTGCGCGAGCTCGCCGCGACCTCGCTGCAGACGGTCGGCGTGCAGTACCGCATCCTGCGGGAGCGCTCGATCCAGGTGGAGATGAACGAGCTGATCGGCGACGCCACCGTCGCGGAGCTCGCCGCGCTGATCGACGGACGACGGCAGCGCGTCGCGTAACCCACCGGGCCCGTGGTGTGCGCCGTACCGCTCGTCCACGAGACGCGCCGTCCACGCGCATGCCACTGATCCCATCCCGACCGAGGCGTAGGAACGGAATATGACGAGTTCACTGGCCGTGGCAATCATTGGTGCCGGTCCACGTGGCACCTCTCTTCTGGAACGTCTCGTCGCCAACGCCGCCGAGTGTGCGCCGGACCGGACGCTCGACGTCCACGTCATTGACCCTCACCCACCAGGGGGCGGCCGCATCTGGCGGTCCCGGCAGTCACCGCTTCTGTGGATGAACACCACCGCCGGCAGTTGCACCATGTTCACGGACGAGACCGTCGCATGCGAAGGCCCGGTCGTCCCCGGCCCCACGCTCAGCGAATGGGCCCGGGAACTGGCCGCAGGCCGCCTGTCGTCGCCCGCGGGATTCCGGCACGACCCCTCCACGGTGGCCGAGGCGGGGAGGATGCACGACGGCTGGTTCACCACGCGCCGGACGCAGAGCGACTACCTGTCGTGGGTGTTCCGGAAGCTGACGGAGAACGGCTCGCCCCAGGTGCGGGTCCGTTCACACGTGGGCCGGGCCGTCGACGTGCACGACCTCCCCCTCGGCCGGCAACGCGTCGTCATGGCGGACGGCCTTCCCCCGCTGGACGTCGACGTCGTGCTGTTCGCCCAGGGCAACGTCGATGTCCGGCCGGACGCGGAGGAGGTGCGCCTGGCGGAGTACGCGGCCGCCCACGACCTGTGCCATCTGCCCTCGGGATCGACCGCCGACCATGGGCTCGACCGGATACCCGCCGGCGAACCGGTGATCGTGCGAGGGCTCGGACTGTGTTTCATCGACACGGTTGTCCTGCTGACCTCGGAACGCGGCGGCACATTCCACCGTGACGACTCCGGGGAGCTGCGTTACCGGCCGTCCGGTGAGGAACCCGTCATCTTCGCCGGGTCGCGGCGCGGCGTCCCGTACTGGTCGAAGACGCACTACAGCCTGGCCGAATCACCCCCGGAGTCGTTCGGTCACCTCGACGCCGCGGCCGTGGCCGCCCTCGGCGACCGCCCGCTCGACTTCGCCGCGGACATCTGGCCGCTGATCGTCCGCGAAGTCACCCACGCCGGTTATCGCGAGCTTGCCGTATCGCACCAGGAGCTCCTCGGGACGGACGCCCGTGAGTTCCTTCACCGCCTCGACACCCTTGACTGGGACGGACCGGAACTCCAGGAGCTGGTCGATCAGGCAGTGCGGTTCGACGGGGACCGGATCGACCTGGAGGAAACAGCCCGTCCGCTGGCCGGACGCCGCTTCTCCGACCTGGACGCCCTGCAGAACTGGATGGCCGATTACCTCGACGCAGGGGTGCGACGCGGACGGGATCCCCGGCACAGTGCGGACCTGGCGATGGTGCACGGCCTGTTCTCCGTCTTCTCCAGGCTGGTCGAGCTCGTCGACGAGAAGAGGATCGCTCCCACCTCGTGGGAGCGGGACCTGCCGGCCTTCCTCGATCTGTGTCGATTCCTCACCAGCGGACCGCCCGGACCGCGGCTGGAGGAACTGCTCGCCCTGACCCGTGCGGGCGTCGTCCGATTCCTTGGTTCGGAGATGACGGTGACCACCCAGGACGGGCTCTTCCACGCGCGGTCGCGCAATGTCGACGGATCGGTCACCGCCCGGTCCCTCATCGAGGCCCGGCTCCCTGAGCGCACCATGCTCCGCGTGAGTGACCCCTTGCTGAGCAAGCTCATCCGGCGCGGGGAGATCGGAGAAGAGACCCCGTCCGGCCCCGACGGCGGTGACCGGTATCCCACGGGTGTCATCGATACCGTGGGTCTCATCGCCACCGATGCCCTCAATCGCCTGAAGCGTGCCGACGGGACCACCCACGAAGGCCGGTTCGGGGTCGGAGCGCTGTTTTCGGGAAGTGTGGCATCCGGCCGGTTCCCGTCCCCGAAGAGCAATGACGAATTCTTCCGGCAGAACGACATGATCGCTCGTGCCGCGCTCCATGAACTGTGCCGACGTGAAACCGGTCGGCGTAAGCGAAGCGTCCAGGCGCAGCGCGAAGAGGTAAGCGTCGCGCTTCCTCGCACATGAATCTGCCGCGGATACGCGGGGTGCCGGAGCGGACGTACCGTCTTGATGCTCGATACGTCCGTGCGAAGCGCTGTCGCGAGCCGACCAGGATATCCCGGATGCGAGAAAGCCGGATTCGGCTGCCGAACGCCACGGCTCTTGATCGTCGATTTCCCGAGGCCGATCGCTGTTGTGAAGGAGTCACACGTGGTGGTGCAGTCCGAGATTCATGTGCCCGGCGGCGATACCGCGATCATGTCGGCCTCGCCCTTCTCCCTCCTTGAGGACCGTTCCTCCTACGCCGCCGCTGTCGACGCGTTCCTCGCGGACACGGCCCGGTCGAAGGTTCCGGTCTGGACCGATGGGCGAGTCGATCTCGCGGCCTCCGCCGCGTGCGCGGCGAGCGTGTACGAAGAGGCCCGCCGACCGGCCGCCTGCTCGTACGGCGTCATGCTGGAGCCCGAAGCCCTGCCTGCCGGTCTGGTCACGCTCATCGGTCCGCTCGCCGGCCAGTGGCTCGACAAGCAGGAGGTCGGAGCCGGTCTGCTCGACTCGCTCTTCCCGCAGGAGCCACGGAATGAGGACGGGCGGCGGGAGGCAGGTGAGGACGCCGGCCGCCGCGAGCTGCACTCCCTGCTGATCGCCGGTCTGTACGAACACCTCACGGTGGACACCATCTGGCCCCTGCTGCGCGCCGCCGAACGCCGGCCCGATGTGCGTCTGCGGATCCTGACCGGCCGGGATGCGGCTTCCCTGGCCTGGTTCACGGCCAAGCAGTACGTCCGCAGGGCCCCGGACGTACAGGAACTCGGCATGTTCACCGCCGTCGACCGCGGGCTGTCGCGCAGCGGCATCCACCTGCTCGACGCACGGGGCATGGAGACGGCGGACGTCAGGTCCGAGATCCTCGGCACCCGCTGGAGCCGCCTCCTTCTCCAGGGGCACGGCAAGGACGACTCCCTCAATCTCGCCGACTACACCATCTGCGGCCTGAATGCGCTCGTTCCCCGCAAGGAGGACGTCATCGG
This sequence comes from Streptomyces sp. NPDC056600, assembly GCF_042792855.1. NCBI lineage: Bacteria > Bacillati > Actinomycetota > Actinomycetes > Kitasatosporales > Streptomycetaceae > Streptomyces > Streptomyces sp. NPDC056600. Next base: position 68,929 of record NZ_JBHTVQ010000024.1, on the reverse strand, counting down.
CCCGATCTGCGCCTACTCGGACGAGCCCACCTGCTACCGCCCCCTGGACAAGCTGATCCAGCTGCGCGACATCCGCGCGGCCGAAGTCGTGCTGAGTTCCTGCAACAACGGCCCTTTCACCGACGCGGCCGTCTACGACCCCAAGTACCAGCTGATGCTCAATGCGATCGACGGTACCGCCAGGGACGTCGTGGCCGCGATCACGGCACACGACGCCGGGCGGGCGGAGAACCTTTCCTGGATGGAGACGGTGCTCGCGCACGGTTCGTCCGCCGCGGCCTTCAACTCGAGCATCGGCACCGCGGGCCCCTCTCCCGCGTACGTCCACTTCGGCATGGGGGACGACGAAGAGGCCGCCGTGCCGGAGCTGCCCTCACTGACGCCCGAACCACTGCTGCTGACCACCTCCGCCCGCGTCACCGCCTATCTGGCGGGCGGGCTCCTGCGGCTCAACAACCCCCTGCGACCCGGCCTCGAGAACCTGGCCACCAGGATCGACAGCCAGGTCGCCAGGGAGTCCCAGGCGATGCACGACCGGGCCGGCACGACCCGCGACCTCCTCGACGACCTGGAGTCGCTGGACCTCGCCGTCATCGAGCAGTTCGTGAGCAACCCGGAGAACGAACTCAGCAGCTCCTTCACCCACTTCGGGGAGCGCAGCCGCCTGGACCCTTCGTCGCTCGCGAGCGTGCGCTGTCAGTGCGGGCGCCCTGCCGAGCGCTTCGTCCGGCGCGCCCTGGTACCCACCGCGCTCGACACCGAAGGCGTCATCTGCACGCGGTGCAGCGACGTCGCCTTCCGGCTGCCCGGTGGACCCTCGCTGCTGATCCACGCCGAGGAGGATCTGGTCCAGGGCAGCGACCAGCAGGTGCGGGTGGAGGTGCGCGACGCCCGTCCGGGCACCGTCCACCTCGGCCTCTTCGTCGCCAAGTACGGGCGTGAGTACTGCACGGTCACGCCGGCCATGCAGAAGGTCGACATCGGGCCGCGGGGAACCGGGGAGGCCGAGTTCACCCTGACCGTGGTCCCCTACGCGGCCCCCATGGCCTATTACCTGACGGCATACGCCGTCCAGGACCTCGCCGTGACGATGGCTCGCCACCCCTACGGCGTCTTCCCCGCGCCCGAAGGAAGCGGGTGACCCCTGGTTCCTCCTGAGCACGACGGCCGCGTCGCATCTGCGGCACTCACCGTAGGCAATCCTCCTGAAGTGTGGGAAACCATGGCTCACTACCCTTCCTCCGACACCACGATCCCCGGCGAACCCGACACCACGGTCCAGGACGAACCCGACAACGCGCTCTCTGTCGAACCCGCGACCACGATCTCCGACTCCGGCGAACCCGGGACCTCCTCGGCAGCCCCATCCGTGGAGAACCGACTCCTCGCCGCCGCGCGGAGCAGAACCATGCGCGCCCCGCTGATCTGGAGCATCGTCGGGCGATTTCCCTTCTACCTGGTCGGCCTCGCCCTGGTGGTCTTCACCACCTCGAAGGATGCCGGTTACCTCTCGGCCGGTCTGTTCCTGGGCGCGTACAGCCTGGGCACCGCGCTGTTCGCGCCGCTCGTCGCCCGCCGTGTCGACAGGTACGGGCAGACCAGTGTGCTGCTCGTCACCGGTGTCGTGTACCCGCTGTCGCTGATCGGCTTCGTCGCCCTCGAGTCCGGTTCGCTGGTCCCGCAGTTGCTGTGCGTGGCCCTCGCGGGCGCCACGGTTCCGCCGATCACCGGCTGCATCCGCACCCTGTGGCGCTCCACGGGCCCGCTGGAGCCGGCGGGCATCTCCCTGGAGACGGTGCTGTTCAACGTCTTCCTGATCGGCGGGCCGCTGCTGCTCAGCGTCATGCTGCTCCTGGGCAGCCCGGGAGCGGCCGTCGTCGTGGGCGGCCTGCTCGCCGCCGCGGGTTCCATCGGGTTCGCGACGACCCGGGCTTCGCGAACCCAGCCCGCCACCCCGAGCGAGCGCGACCCTCTCGGCGCTCTCCGCTCGGGGGGCCTGCTCCTGGTGCTGGCCCTGATCGCCTGCACCGCCATCAGGACGGGGATCTACAACGTCGCGCTGCCCGCCTTCGCCGACGATCACGGCTCGGCCGGAAGCGTCGGCCTGTTCTACGCGGCGTGGGGCGTCGGCGGGATTCTCGGCGGACTCTGGTACGGGAGCCGCAACCGGCGCTGGTCCCTCAAGCTCGCCGTCAGGGTGGGCCTGCTGGTCGTCAGTGCGGGCGCCGCCCTGCCCGTGCTCGTCTGGGGCAACTGGTCGATGGGTCTGGCCCTGGTCGTCCTCGGCTCGTTCGAGGCGCCCATGACGGTGATCCTGTACGAGATCATTTCCCGGACCGCACGCGAGAGCCACATCACCGAGGCGTTCACCTGGTCCTCCACGATCAGTCTCGGCGGCTCCGCGCTCGGCGCGCAGATCGGCGGGCTGCTCATCACCTCAGCCGGCCCCCGGACGGCCTTCCTCTGCGCGTGCGCCGTCCTGATGGGCGCCGTCGTCATCGCCCATACGACCCGCCACCGGCTCGCGAAGGCCTTCTGACCCCGGGCCCGTCCAACGGCTCCTGCCGGGCCCGCCTCCTCACTTGGCGTCCGCGTAGCACTCCACCACCGCCGTGGTGAACGGGAAACGGACCGGGGTGTCGCCGAAGGTGAGGCGGGCGGCCTCGTCTGAGCTCTCGCGGACGGCCGCCGTGACCTGCTCCGCCTCCTCGGCGGGGCAGTGCACGATCACCTCGTCGTGCTGGAAGAACACCAGTTCGGCGGCCAGCCCCCGCAGGCGACGGCGCAGGGCGGCCAGCAGCAGGAACGTCCAGTCGGCGGCACTGCCCTGGACCACGAAGTTGCGGGCGAACCGGCCGCGGGCGCGGGTCGTCGCCGTGGAGCGGCCGGGCTCGTCGTCGTCCTCCGTCGCGAGCGGGATGCCGGCCTCCTCCGCGTCCTCCTGCCCGCCCACGGGCGGGCAGGTCCGGCCGAGCCAGGTGCGCACCAGACGCCCTTCCTCGCCGGCGCGGGCGGCCTCGTCGACGTGGGCGACCGCGCGGGGGAACCGGCGCCGCAGGTCGGCCAGGTTCTTCAGGCCGTCGCCGGACGTCTGGCCGTAGATGGCGCCCAGGACGGCGATCTTGGCGCGGTCCCGGTCGCCGGCGAAGGCCCGCTCGGAGACCGCCTGGTAGAGGTCGCTCTCGCGCCCCGCGACCTTCATGAAGGCCGGGTCGCGGGAGATCGCGGCCAGGACCCGCGGCTCCATCTGGTCGGCGTCGGCGACCACCAGCCGCCAGCCGGGATCGGCGATCACGGCCCGCCGGATGACCTTGGGGATCTGCAGCGCGCCACCGCCGTGGGTGACCCAGCGGCCGGTCACCGTGCCCGCGGGCAGGAACTCCGGGCGGAACCTGCCGTCGTGCACCCAGTCCTGGAGCCAGGACCAGCCGTGGGCCACCCAGATCCGGTACAGCCGCTTGTACTCCAGCAGCGGCGGTACGGCGGGGTGGTCGAGTTCGGCGAGCTCCCAGCGGCGGGTGGAGCGAACCCGGACGCCGGCCTGGGCGAACGCCTTCACCACGTCGGCCGGAAGGTCGGGCCGCACCCGGCGGCCGAACGCCGAGGAGACCTCGTCGGCCAGTTCGGCCAGTCGCCGTGGCTCGCCGGCGCCCGGATAGCGCTCGCCGAGCAGGTCCCGGAGCACCTCCCGGTGCACGTCCGCCCGCCAGGGCAGGCCGGTGCGGTTCATCTCGGCGGCCACCAGGGTGCCGGCGGACTCCGCGGCCAGCAGCAGGGCCATCCGGTCCGGGTGGGCGGTGGCGGTCAGCCGGCGCCGCTGCTCCGCGTAGACGGCGAGCAGGTCGGCGAGCGGCACGTCCACGGCCGCGGCGGTCTCGAACAACGGGTCCTGGGCCGAGGGGTCCGCGCTCCGCGCGGGCGGGTCGGGCGGCACGGGGCCGCCGCGCAGCCGGCCCAGCGCGGCCGCCGCGTTCCGCGGCTCGCCGCTCCTGCCCTCGTGCCCGAGGAGGAGGGTCTCGGCGTCCTCCACGTCGTGGCAGCGCTCCACCCTCACCCCGGCGGACAGCAGGCGCGGGTAGACCTCGGCGGTCGAGCGCCACACCCAGCGGGTGACCTCCGGCCGCGACCGCACGGCCTCGGCGAGATCGGGTTCGCGGCGCACCGGGCCGCAGGGCAGGTCGTCGGGGCCGAGGGGGACGACATCGGCGCCGCCGCCCTCGACGGGTGCGAGAGCCCACCTGCCGGTCATGCGGTCGAGTCTGCCAGGCGGGTGCGACAACGCCGCGCGTTGTCCACAGCCTGTGGACAACTTTCCCGCACCCCCGGTTCCCGTGTCAGGATCACCGGGTGAGCACCACCGAGCCCGGCACCGTCGAGCGTGCCTTCGCCGCCGCCCTCTACGCCGACACCGACACGGCCCTCGACGCGGGCGCGTCCCTGCTGGCCGCCGACCCGCAGGCGGACGCCGAGCTGTCCCGCCGGGGGCGGGAGCTGACGGCCGCCCTCTGGAGGCGGGGCTGGCAGCCCGCGGACGTGGTCCGGATGGTCCGGCGCGATCTGGAGGAGGCCCACGTCCAGCTGGTCTCCGACCTGATTCTCGCCGAGGCCGGCTCCCGGGCGGGGGCGCAGGCGAGGGGGCGTCGCTGGGCGGCCCAGCTCGCCGAGCTGACGCCCGCGCCGCCCCACCGGGAAGACCGCTTCACCCGGGCCACGGTTGTACTCGAGCTCTATCGACTTCTGCTGGGGCTGCCCGCCCTGGAGCCGGTCGTGGAGCCCAGGCCGCGACCGGCCGTGGGGGAGGCGGGGCCGGTCGAGCCGGCCTCCCGGATGCTGGGCCGAATCCGGGCGCTGCTGGCCAAGGCCGAGGCGACCGGCTACCCGGAGGAGGCCGAGGCGCTGACCGCCAAGGCGCAGGAGCTCATGGCCCGGCACAGCATCGACGAGGCGCTGCTCGCCCCGGACGGCCCGCCGGGCGCCGACGGGCCGGCCCCCGGCGGGCCCGGGGCGTGCCGGATCGGGGTGGAGCCTCCGTACGAACAGGCCAAGGCGGTGCTGCTGGACGCCGTGGCGCGGGCCAACAACTGTCAGGCGGTGTGGAACGAGGCGTTCTGCTTCAGCACGGTGGTCGGCCACGAGGCGGACCTGGAGGTGGTCGAGCTGCTGTACACCTCCCTCCTGGTGCAGGCGACCGGCGCGATGACCAAGGCGGAGGCCGCGCTGCGCAAGGGGGGCGGCAAGGGCGGCGGCCGACGGCGGACCAAGACCTTCCGGCAGTCCTTCCTGGCCGCGTACGCCCATCGGATGGGGGCCCGGCTGACCGAGGCCGCGGAGCACGAGATCGCGGAGGCGAAGGCGGAGGCCGGGCAGGCGCTGCTGCCGGTGCTCGCCTCCCGAGAGGCGGCTGTGCGGGACGAGACCGACCGGCTCTTCCCGCACACGAGGACCACCCGGTTGCGCGGGGTCAGCGACGAGGAGGGGTGGATACAGGGCCGGGACGCGGCCGACCGGGCCCGGATGGGCGGTCGTCCCGGCCTCCCCGCCCGCGGCGACCGTGGATGAGTCCCGTACCGTGCGCGCGGAACCACCGCACCGTCGGAGGAAGTCCTCTGAATGCGGGGAGGGTTACCGGGCAGACGAGCAGAAAACGGGGAGAGACGGCAGGGGTGCTCGGCTCCGTCGCCCGCCCGCTGTAACCGCGGGAACACCCCGCGTGCACGTGCATCTGCACCATGCATTCGCCAGTGCATCCGCACCTGCGTATGCACATGAACGTGGCTATGATCCAAAGCAGTTGACCACGCACCGCGGCCCCACGGCCGGTGCATCACCGGGGAGCTACCTGTGGATCACGACGTGTACGACGGGTACGACCTTGACGAGGCGTCAGGATGTCCGTCGCGTCCGGCCGTTCCGGGCCTGACGCGGGTGCACAACGGCATGGCGGCCACCCGTCTCGAGGGTGTCGCGTGGCAGAAGAGCCGGCACAGCAACTCGCAGGGCTCGTGCGTGGAATTCGCGCGCCTGCCCGGTGGTGAGGTGGCCGTCCGCAACTCCCGCTTCCCGGACGGGCCCGCGCTCGTCTACACGCGCGCCGAGATCGAGGCGATGCTCCTCGGGATCAAGGACGGCGAGTTCGACCACCTGATAGTCGGCTGAGTCCACCGACGCGGCTCTGTCGTCGTCGGCTTCTCCGTCGACGGCCTTCTCGGCCGACGACCCCTCTCGGTCGACGGCCTTCTCAGCCGGCCGAGGGCAGCCGGAAGAGCGCCCAGACGACCTTGCCGTCCAGGGCGCCGGTGACCGGGTGCCACCCCCACCCGTCGCTGAAGGACTCGACGAGGAAGAGTCCGCGCCCGGACTCCGCGTCGCAGTCGTCGTCGACGTCCGGGTCGCGGGGGTCGGGGGACTCGCGGCTGGGGTCGCGTACCGCGCACACCAGTCGCTCGGACCAGCGCATCAGGTGCAGCCGTACCGGAGGGTCCTGCTCGGGGTCGCGCGCGGTGTCGGCGGGCAGGGCGTGACGGAGGGCGTTGGTGACGAGTTCGGACACGACCAGACAGACGTCGTCGAAGCGATCCCCTATGTCCCACTGGCCGAGAGTGCCGCGGGTGAACCGGCGGGCTTCGCGTACCGCGTCGTAGCGGGCGGGCAGGGCGCAGGTCGCGGCGTTGGAGACGGTCGCGGGGTCCATCGGCGGCAGGCCCTGCCGTAGCGGCTCGAGCATGGTCGATCCATTCGTCCCCATGCGAGGCACTCCCGGGATTCGCGGTCGCGGCGATATGGCGGTGGTGCGACGCCCATGGTTTCGGATGAGACCAGCAGATGCAAGGGCAGATGCACGTGCACGCGTCTGAAATACGCTGCGCCGTACCGTTTCTTGGTCATTTTTTCCGCCATCCGCCCGTCGGTTTCCGGTCGCGAGGAGCGTGCCGGAGGGTTCAGTTTCAGCCGCCGGACGGGCAGGATCCCGCCTGGAGGGGTTCCACACCGGCCACCGAGTTCGTCTTTCCGTAACCGGATGAGTACAGCTCGGAGTGATTTGGTGGCAGACTTTGCCAGGGGCACGGCCGGGGAGGGTGGCTGACATGAGCGCGGGAGAGTCGGGATCGGTGGTGCGGAGGATGCTGCTCGGAGCGCATCTGAGGCGGCTTCGGGAGGCTCGCGGGATCACGCGGGAGGCGGCCGGCTACTCGATCCGGGCGTCCGAATCGAAGATCAGCCGTATGGAGTTGGGGCGGGTGAGCTTCAAGGCCCGTGACGTGGAAGACCTGTTGACGCTGTACGGGGTCGACGACGAGGCGGAACGGGGGGCGCTGCTCTCGCTGGTCAAGGAGGCCAACACCGCCGGGTGGTGGCACAGCTACACCGACGTCCTGCCGCACTGGTTCCCCACCTATGTGGGGCTGGAGGGCGCCGCTTCGGTGATCCGCGGCTACGAGGTGCAGTTCGTCCACGGTCTGCTGCAGACCGAGGACTACGCCCACGCCGTCGTCTCGCGGGGCCTGGCCCATTCGCCGGCCGAGGTGGACCGCCGGGTGGCCCTGCGGCTGGAGCGCCAGAAGTACCTGGTGTCCGAGCACGCCCCGCAGTTCCACATAGTCCTGGACGAGGCGGCGCTGCGGAGGCCCTACGGTGGCCGGGACGTGATGCGCGGCCAGTTGCAGCACCTCATCGAGGTGTCCGAGTGGCCCAACGTGCGGCTCCAGGTCATGCCCTTCGGGTTCGGCGGGCACGCCGGCGAGAGCGGCGCCTTCACCATCCTGAGCTTCCCCGAGTCCGACCTCTCCGACGTGGTCTACCTGGAGCAGCTGACCAGCGCCCTCTACCTGGACAAGCGCGAGGACGTCGTCCAGTACGAGCGGGCGATGCGGGAACTCCTCGGGGACAGTCCCGGTCCGGAGGAGAGCCGGGACATCCTGCGGGGGCTCCTCCAGCTGTCCTGAGGGCGCGCGAGGGGCGGTGGCGACCGGAACCGTCCGAGGGGGCAGGGTGAGGGTGCAGGGCCGGGCGGATGAGCCCGGCCCTTGTGGGCCTTGGTGGAACCCGGGGTACCGGTAGGGCGTTGGTAGCTTTGTGCGGTAGTCCGAAAACCGCGCCGTCTTCCCTCCCCTCACCCCTCAGGAGCCCGGAACCGTGACGACTCTTGCCCTGGGACCGAGCTGGCTGGATCCCGACTACCTGCTGAACACTTTCGGCATCGCGGGTCTGCTGCTCATCGTCTTCGCCGAGTCCGGGCTCTTCTTCGGATTCTTCCTGCCGGGCGACTCACTGCTCTTCACGACCGGCATGCTGATCACCTCCGGCACGCTCGACTTCCCCCTCTGGGGCGCCATCGCGCTGATCTGTCTCGCCGCGATCCTGGGCGACCAGGTGGGCTACATGTTCGGCAAGAAGGTCGGTCCTTCGCTCTTCAGCCGGCCGGACTCCCGCTTCTTCAAGCAGGAGAACGTCGTCAAGGCCCACGAGTTCTTCGAGAAGTACGGTCCGAAGTCGCTGGTCCTGGCCCGCTTCGTGCCCATCGTGCGCACCTTCACGCCGATCATCGCCGGCGTCAGCGGCATGCGGTACCGCTCCTTCCTGACGTTCAACGTCATCGGCGGCATCCTGTGGGGCGCGGGCGTGACGCTGCTCGGCTCCTGGCTGGGCCGGATCGACTTCGTGGAGAAGAACATCGAGGCGATCCTGATCCTGATCGTCCTGATCTCCGTACTGCCGATCGCCTTCGAGCTGCTCAAGGCGCGCGGGAAGAAGGGCAAGGACGGGCAGGACGGCGACGGTGAGGGCACCGGCACCGACGGGGCGTCGCAGGACGGCCGCTACCCGATGATGGACGACGCGACCCGCCCGCTCCTCCTCCGCCCCGAGCAGAGTGGGCAGCAGCCGCAGCACCACCCGCAGCAGTCCCACCAGCCCCAGCAGCAGTCCCACCAGCAGCCGCACGGTCGGCAGCAGCAGGGCTACGGGCAGCAGGGCTACGGCCAGCAGGGGTACGACCAGCAGGGTTACGGGCAGCAGCAGGGGTACGACCAGCAGGGTTACGGGCAGCAGCAGGGCTACGGGCAGGGCGGCCAGTACGGCGGCCACCAGCAGCACGGCGCCCCGCAGCAGCCGCAGCAGCCGCAGCAGGGGTACGACGGGTTCGGCGGGCAGCAGCCGTACGGATCCCAGCCGCAGCAGCCCTACGACGGTGCGCCCCAGCAGCAGTACGGTCAGGGCGGCCACGGGCAGCAGCCCCAGCAGTCCCACCCGCAGCAGAACCGGCACCCCCACCAGCAGCAGTACGGCGGCGAGCAGCCGCCCCAGCAGCCCTACCCCCCGCAGGGCGGCAACGGCCACCCTCAGCGCCCCCGGCGCTGACCCGCGGCGGCACGACGGCGCCGCGGCGAGGCGGTCCAGGGTCAGAAGCCCCTGGTCCGCTTCGCCGCCTTCCTGCGTTCCGCGGCCTCGCCCGGGAGGCGGAGGAACAGCCGGGAGACCTCCGACCCGAGGTTCACCCCGATGGCGATCGCGATGGCCAGCGCCGCGGCCTGGCTCAGCGAGGCCGCCCCGCGGTCGATGTTGTTCTGCGCGAACCCCAGCAGACCGAAGTAGGTCGACGAACCCGGCAGCAGCGGACCGATCGCCGCCGTGGTGTACGGCAGCGCCGAGGCGAAGCGGTAGCGGGAGAGCAGCTGGCCGAAGAGGCCCACCAGGCCGGCCGCCACGGCCGTGGAGGCGACGGGGGAGAGGTCGCCCGCGTAGTGCATCGCGCCGTACACCACCCAGGCGACGCCGCCGTTCAGCGTCACCAGCAGCACCGTCGACCGCTCCTGCTGCAGCAGCACCGCGAAGGTCAGCGACAGCAGCATGGAGGCGAGGATCTGCACCACCGGGCGCTCCACGATCGCCACCGACGCGTCCGGGTTCAGCTGCGCGCCGAGCTGTACCCCGAAGTACAGGATGATCAGCACTCCGGTGACGATGCCGACGAAGAAGTACATGACCTCCAGCAGACGCGCGGAAGCCGTGATGTAGAAGCCGGTCAGTCCGTCCTGGACACCCGCCACCAGGGCCCGCCCCGGCAGCAGCGCGAACAGCCCACCGGTGATCACCGCGGAGGCCCGCACGTCGGCGTGGGCGAGCGTGAGGGCCACGCCCATCGCGGCCGGGGGCATCGCCGCGACCACGAACTGGTAGAACTCCGGCAGCCCGCGGTCCGCGCAGAGCCAGGCCAGCCGGTCGCCGAGCATGGCGCCGACCGCCGCCGCCAGGAACACCAGCACCCCGCCGCCCACCAGCACGGAGGCCGCGCCGGCCAGCAGTCCCGCGGAGACGGTGAGCACCCAGGTCGGGTAGGGGTGCCGGTTGCGCCGGATCTCGCCGAGCCGGTGGTAGGCCTCCTCCAGGGTGACCGGGCTGTCCTCGTCCGCGTCGCTCAGGTCGTCCACCAGGGCGAAGACCGCGGCCAGCCGGGTGTAGTCGGTGCCGCGGCGGCGCACCGTCCTGGAGGCGGTGACCGGCGGCTCGACCAGCGAAGGCTGGTAGGAGATGGAGACCAGGGTGAAGGTGACGTTGGGCTCCACGCGGTCCAGGCCGTAGGCCCGGCAGACCGCGAACATGGCGCCCTCGACGTCCTCCGAGCCCTCGCCGCCCGCCAGCAGCAGCTCGCCGATACGCAGGGCGAGGTCCATGACGCGCGGTACCGCGGGGCGGGTCTCGTCCTCCCCCCGGTGCACCACGTCGGGCGCCGGGCGGTCCATGACGGGCATCCGGAGCATGGTGCGCATCCGGTCCTGCCAGGGCACGTCCCGGGTCAGCCGGAGGGCGGGGATGCCGGCCGCCGGAGTGAAGGCGGGCGGCAGCGGGTGCTGGCCGGTGGTGGAGGACGGCGGCCGGAACGCGGAACCCTCGGTGCGCTCGGACGGCGGGGGCTCCGGCGGCAGCAGCCCCTGCGGGACGGCGAACTCCGAGGTGGTCGACGACTCGTTGTCGACCGGGGGCGGAGCCGCGACGACTCCCGGCGGAGGGGCGAACGCGCTCCTCGCCTCGTCGCTCTGGGGCTTGCGGTCCTCCGCCTCGGTCACCCTTGCTCCCGGCAGTTCATGATCGGTGTGCCGCGTACCCAGGGTAGGCGGCCCTGAACACGGCAGGGCCGCGCCACCCGTGCGGGATGACGCGGCCCGTGGCGCCCGCCCGGAATCAGGCGGGACGGCGGTCAGTGACCGCCCTGCTCCTTCAGTCGCGCGAAGGAGCGCTCGATCTCGGCCTCGGCCTCGGCGCGGCCGACCCAGTCGGCGCCCTCGACGGACTTGCCGGGCTCGAGGTCCTTGTAGACCTCGAAGAAGTGCTGGATCTCCAGGCGGTCGAACTCCGACACGTTCTGGATGTCGCTCAGGTGCTCCACGCGCGGGTCCGAGGCGGGGACGCACAGCAGCTTGTCGTCGCCGCCGGCCTCGTCCGTCATGCGGAACATGCCGATCGCGCGGCAGCGGATGAGGCAGCCGGGGAAGGTCGGCTCCTCGAGGATGACGAGGGCGTCCAGCGGGTCGCCGTCCTCGCCGAGGGTGTTCTCGACGAACCCGTAGTCGGCCGGGTACATCGTCGAGGTGAAGAGTCGCCGGTCCAGGCGAATACGACCGGTCTCGTGGTCCACCTCGTACTTGTTGCGCGAACCCTTCGGAATCTCGATCGTGACGTCGAACTCCACCGGTGGCTCCTCCATGATCAGCACATAGTTCTGGTGGTTAAGTGTCCCCTACGCAGGTGGGTGCTGGCGAAAGGGGTGGTCGTTGTGCCGGAGCCGGGGGAACAGCGGCGCGTGCGACCGTTGTTCGCGCGGGCTGCCCGAACGGTGGCGCGCTGGTCCGACCCGGTCGGGCGGTACACGGTCTGCGCCGCCGTCTCCGGGGCCCTGCTGGCCGCCGGGGTGGTGACGGCCGCCGGTCCCTGGGACTCCAGCGGTCAGCGTACGGCCGAGCGGGTCCACGCGGTGGCACTGGGGGGTGAACACCCCGCATCCGTTTCCGTGGACGCCGGCCGTACCCGGGGCGCGGCCGCGGAGGACGAATCCGCGGCGCGGCTCGACGCGGTGGCCGTGCTCGCCGGTCTGGGTGAGGCGCCGGACGGTGAGAAGGCCGGTCACGCGGGCGCCGCGGCGGGCGCCCTGCCCACCAGGGTGGGCCTCGAGCGCGTTCTCGGCCCCCTGCTGGACGACCCCGCGCTGGGCTCCCGGGGGTCCGCGGCGGTGGTGGACGTGGCGACCGGGCGGACGCTGTTCGAGCGCGGCGGGGACACCGCGCTGCTCCCGGCCTCCACCACCAAGATCGCCACCGGTGTGGCCGCGCTCTCCGCCATGGGCCCCGACCACCGGTTCACCACCCGGACCGTGCTGCAGCCCCTGGCCGCCGGGAAGGCGAAGAAGGGTGAGGGCGTCCGGGAGCTGGTCCTGGTCGGCGGCGGGGACCCGACGCTGACGGCCCGTGAGAAGCCGGGCAAGTGGGCGGGCCTGCGGGAACTGGCCTCCGCGACCGCGACCGCGCTGCGGCAGCGAGGGGTCGAGGAGGTCGCCCTCCGGTACGACGGCTCCCTCTTCACGGGCCCTCAGGTTCACCCGATCGGGGTCAACCCGAACGTCTCTCCGGTCACTGCGCTCACGGTCGACGAGGGCCGCGCCGACGACTCGGACCACGGCCCGGCCCCGCGGGTCGCCGACCCGGCGGCGCACGCGGCGGAGGTCTTCGCCGGTCTGCTGGAGAAGAAGGGGATCCGTGCCGGAGCGCCCGCTCCGGCGAAGGCCGCGCGGAAGGCGGAGGCGGTGGCCCGGGTGCGGTCCGCCCCGCTGGCCGCGCAGGTCGAGCGGATGATGACCAACAGCGACAACGACATCGCCGAGACGCTGGCCCGGCAGACAGCGCTGGCCACCGGCGGCGAGGGCAGCTTCGCGGGCGGCGGCTCCGCGATCCGCGGACAGCTGGAGCGGCTGGGCGTGCCGCTGAAGGACGTCCGGTTCGCCGACGGCAGCGGACTGGGCCGCGGGGACCGGCTCAGCGCCCGCGCCCTCACCCGGCTGCTGACGCTGGCCGCGGACCCCCGCCGTCCGGAGCTGCGCCCGGTCCTGACCGGGATGCCGGTCGCCGGGTTCAGCGGAACCCTCAGCGGCCGGGCGGGGGACGGGCCGGCGGCCGGGCTCGTGCGGGCCAAGACCGGCACCCTCACCGGTGTGAACACCCTGGCCGGAACCGCCGTGGACGCCGAGGGCCGCCTGCTCGCCTTCGCCTTCCTCGCCGAGGGCACCCCGGCGAAGGAACCGGCCGAGTCGGCCCTCGACCGCCTGGCAGCCACCGTCGCGTCCTGCGGCTGCCGGACCTGACGGGCCGCGGGGGACCGCCGGGGACGGAGCCGGAGACCCACCCGGGCGGACGCGGAACCGGTCTCCGGGACCGTACGTGTTTCCGTGGGCTCCCGTACCGTTGACGACATGACGAGCTTCCGTGGTACGGAAATGGTCGACTGGGATCTCGCGGTGGCGACCGCCGCCCGGCTGGTGCGGCCGGGCCCGGAGGTCGGACGCGACGAGGCGCGGGCCGTGGTGGCCGAACTGCGCCGGCACGCGAAGGCGTCGGAACAGCACGTCCGGGCCTTCACCCGGATGGGCGGGGACGAGGTGCACGACACCCCCGTGCTGGTCGTCGACCGGCCCGGCTGGGCCAAGGCGAACGTCGCCGGCTTCCGGGAGATCCTGCGCCCCCTGCTCGGCAAGATGCAGGAACGCCGGGCGGGCAAGCCGGGCAGCGTGGTGATGGGCGCGCTCGGCGGCAAGGTCACCGGGGTCGAACTCGGCGTGCTGCTCTCGGTCCTGTCCTCCCGGGTGCTCGGCCAGTACGAGACCTTCGCCCCGGCCACCGGCGACCTGCCCGGCGGGGAGAACGGCGGCGGCCGGCTGCTGCTGGTCGCGCCGAACATCGTCCAGGTGGAGCGCGAACTGGAGGTGGACCCCTCGGACTTCCGGCTCTGGGTCTGCCTGCACGAGGAGACCCACCGCACCCAGTTCTCCGCCGTGCCCTGGCTGCGCGACCACCTGCGGGGCGAGATCCAGTCGTTCCTCGCCGAGGCCGACGTCGATCCGGCCCAGCTGCTCGAGCGGATCCGCGACGCCGCCCAGGCCCTGGTGGGCGGCCGCGGCGAGGAGCGGGAGGACGAGGAGCGGTCCCTGGTCGACCTGGTGCAGACGCCCGCCCAGCGCGAGGTGCTCGGCCGGATCACCGCCGTGATGTCGCTGCTGGAGGGGCACGCCGACTACGTGATGGACGGCGTGGGCCCCGAGGTGGTCGGCTCGGTCGCGGAGATCCGGGAGAAGTTCCAGCAGCGCCGTGCCAAGGGGGCCTCGCGCCTGGACCTGGTGCTGCGCAAGGTGCTGGGCCTGGACGCCAAGCTGCGCCAGTACCGGGACGGCGAGCGGTTCGTGAGGGCCGTCGTCGAGCAGGTCGGCATGGACGGCTTCAACCGCGTCTGGACGTCGCCCAACACGCTGCCCACGCCGTCGGAGATCCACGCCCCGGCCGACTGGGTGACCCGGGTGCACGGCGCCCCGCGCGACGGGGGCTGACGGAAGAACAGGCCGTGACCGAATATGGAACACGGGCGTCCGGTTGGCGGCAGGGCAACGCCCGATCAATCACCCTTCCGAGGGAGCGTGTTCCCAAGGCGGGCGTGCGATGCTCGGATACCGACCTGTTTCTGTCACCATCAACGCACTCTGTGTGACCGTCCTCCGGGTCGGCTCTCCCGAACAACTTCATGAAGGGAACCGGACAATGGGTCCCCATCCTGCGGTCGCGGCGATACGCCTGGCGGTCCGCCGCGTCCTCCACGACCTCCTCGCCGAGCACGGCTCGACGTTCGTCCCCGCCCGTGCCGCCACCCGCGTCGGCGCCCGCGACACCGCCCGCTCCCCGGTGGCGGTGCCCGCGCCGTCCGCCGCCCCCGTGGCGGGCCCCGGGCCCCTGGTGCTGGTCGCCTGCTCCGGCGGCGCCGACTCCATGGCGCTCGCCTCCGCCCTCGCCTTCGAGGCGCCCAAGCTGGGCGTGCGCGCGGGAGGCGTGACGGTCGACCACGGCCTGCAGTCCGGCTCCGACGAGCGCGCCGCCGAGGTGGCGCAGCGCCTGGGCGAGCTCGGACTCGACCCCTGCGAGTCGGTCGCCGTGACCGTCGGGCGGGAGGGCGGCCCCGAGGCCGCCGCCCGCGACGCCCGCTACGCCGCGCTGGACGAGGCGGCCGACCGGCTCGGCGCCACCGCCGTGCTCCTCGGCCACACCCGCGACGACCAGGCCGAGACGGTGCTGCTCGGGCTCGCCCGCGGCTCCGGCATCCGCTCGCTGTCCGGCATGGCCGCCGTCTCCGGCACGGGCGGCCGCTACCGGCGGCCCTTCCTCGAGCTGGACCGGCAGACGGCCCGCACGGCCTGCATGGCGCAGTCCCTCCCCGTCTGGGACGACCCGCACAACACCGACCCCTCGTACACCCGCTCCCGGCTGCGCCACGAAGGGCTGCCCGCGCTGGAGAAGGCGCTCGGCAAGGGCGTCGTCGAGGCGCTGGCCCGCACCGCGCAGCTCTCCCGGGACGACGCCGACGCCCTGGACGCCTGGGCCGGCCAGGCCGCGTCCGCCGTCCGGGACGACTCCGGCTTCCTCGAGTGCGCCAAGCTGCACACGCTGCCGCCCGCCGTGCGCCGCCGCGTGCTGCGCCGGGCGGCCATCGACGCGGGCGCCCCGGCGGGCTCCCTGTTCGCCCGGCACATCGAGGAGATCGACCGGCTGATCACCGGTTGGAGGGGCCAGGGGGCCATCAACCTGCCCGGTCGCGTCGTCGCCCGTCGGCAGGGTGGCAGACTGGTGATCCGGCAAGGCTGACCGCCGGACCTCTGTCCGCTTCCCCTCCCGGGAACCGGGCCGGGGCGGTGAGGCCTGTGCGCGAGCCGCGCGCGGTTCGCGCGGCCATTCCAGCGGGACGACCGAAAGTGATGCGGGTGGACGCGAAAGACATGGGCGCCGATCTTCAGCAGGTGCTCATCACCAAGGAAGAGATCGACGCGAAGCTGGCCGAGCTGGCCGCGAAGATCGACGAGGAGTACGCGGGCAAGGACCTGCTGATCGTCGGTGTCCTCAAGGGCGCGGTGATGGTCATGGCGGACCTGGCCAGGGCGCTGTCCACCCCCGTCACCATGGACTGGATGGCGGTGTCGTCCTACGGCGCCGGCACCAAGTCCTCGGGCGTCGTGCGGATCCTCAAGGACCTGGACACGGACATCAAGGGCCGTCACGTCCTGATCGTCGAGGACATCATCGACTCGGGCCTCACGCTCTCCTGGCTGATCTCCAACCTCGGCGGCCGCGAGCCTGCCTCCCTCAAGGTGTGCACGCTGCTGCGCAAGCCGGAGGCGGCCAAGGTCGCCATCGACGTCGAGTGGGTCGGCTTCGACATCCCCAACGAGTTCGTCGTCGGCTACGGCCTGGACTACGCGGAGAAGTACCGCAACCTGCCGTTCGTCGGGACGCTCGCCCCGCACGTCTACGGCGGCTGACCCGCCGGCCGGGGCGGCCCCGGCCGCGGCGGCCACCTGGAGCAACCACCGGGCACGGCCGCCCGCGGCCGGGAACCCTTGGCGCGCGCGGGCCGTTGGAGTACCCGTAGGCGGATCGTCGGCCGTCCCATGCGGCTTCGGTGGGCGAAGCTGGGGTACCGTCCGAAGAACAGCCTTTATCAAATCTCACGATGGCAGGAGGGACGGGGCGGCATCGCTCCGTATGGATGGACGTGAAGCGATACTTCCGTGGGCCGGTTATGTGGATCGGGCTGGCCGTCCTTGCCGTGATCGTGTTGATGACGGTCGTCGGCCGGTCCGGCGGCTACGAGACGGTGGACACCGGCAAGGTCGTTCAGGCGATCAACGACGACAGGGTGCAGTCGGCGCAGCTGACCACCGGTGACGAGCAGACCATCAAGGTCGAGCTCAAGAAGGGGCAGGAGGTCGAGAAGGCCTCCAAGATCCAGGCAAGCTACATCGGCAACCAGGGCGTCGACCTGGCCAAGACGCTGCAGCAGAAGTTCGAGGACAAGAAGATCCCCGAGGGCTACACGGTGTCGCCCTCGAAGACCAACCCGTTCGTGGGCTTCCTGCTGTCACTGCTGCCGTTCCTCCTGCTGGTGCTGCTCTTCCTGTTCCTGATGAACCAGATGCAGGGCGGCGGCTCCCGGGTCATGAACTTCGGGAAGTCCAAGGCCAAGCTGATCACCAAGGACACCCCGAAGACCACCTTCGCGGATGTGGCCGGCTCGGAAGAGGCGGTGGAGGAGCTCCACGAGATCAAGGAGTTCCTGCAGGAGCCCGCGAAGTTCCAGGCGGTCGGCGCGAAGATCCCCAAGGGCGTGCTGCTGTACGGCCCGCCCGGAACCGGCAAGACCCTGCTGGCCCGTGCCGTGGCCGGCGAGGCGGGCGTGCCGTTCTACTCGATCTCCGGTTCCGACTTCGTCGAGATGTTCGTCGGTGTCGGCGCCTCCCGGGTCCGTGACCTGTTCGAGCAGGCCAAGGCGAACGCCCCGGCCATCGTCTTCGTCGACGAGATCGACGCGGTCGGCCGTCACCGCGGCGCAGGCCTCGGCGGCGGTCACGACGAGCGCGAGCAGACGCTGAACCAGCTGCTCGTCGAGATGGACGGCTTCGACGTGAAGGGCGGCGTCATCCTGATCGCCGCCACCAACCGGCCGGACATCCTCGACCCGGCGCTGCTGCGCCCGGGCCGTTTCGACCGCCAGATCGCCGTGGACCGCCCGGACCTGCAGGGCCGCCTCGAGATCCTGAAGGTCCACCAGAAGGGCAAGCCGGTCGCGCCCGATGTCGACCTGACCGCCGTCGCCCGCCGCACCCCCGGCATGACCGGCGCCGATCTCGCCAACGTCCTGAACGAGGCCGCCCTGCTGACGGCCCGCAGCGACAAGAAGCTGATCGACAACCTCATGCTGGACGAGGCGATCGACCGCGTGGTCGCGGGCCCGCAGAAGCGGACCCGGATCATGTCGGACAAGGAGAAGAAGATCACCGCGTACCACGAGGGCGGACACGCCCTGGTCGCGGCGGCCTCGCCCAACTCCGACCCGGTCCACAAGATCACCATCCTGAGCCGCGGCCGGGCCCTGGGTTACACCATGGTCCTGCCCGACGAGGACAAGTACTCGACCACCCGCAACGAGATGCTCGACCAGCTCGCCTACATGCTGGGCGGCCGGGCGGCCGAGGAACTGGTCTTCCACGACCCGACCACGGGCGCGGCCAACGACATCGAGAAGGCCACCGGTCTGGCCCGCGCGATGGTCACCCAGTACGGCATGACCGAGCGTCTCGGCGCGATCAAGTTCGGCGGCGACAACACCGAGCCGTTCCTCGGCCGGGAGATGGCGCACCAGCGCGACTACTCCGAGGAGATCGCCGCGCTCGTCGACGAAGAGGTCAAGAAGCTCATCGAGAACGCGCACAACGAGGCCTGGGAGATCCTGGTCGAGAACCGTGACGTCCTCGACAACCTCGTGCTGGCGCTGCTGGAGAAGGAGACGCTGAACAAGGAGCAGATCGCCGAGGTCTTCGCTCCGATCGTCAAGCGTCCGCCGCGGCCGGCCTGGACGGGCTCGTCCCGTCGCACGCCGTCCACCCGGCCTCCGGTGCTCTCGCCGCGGGAGCTCGCCCTGACCAACGGCAGCAACGGGGCGAACGGCTCGACCGGCAAGACCCTCACGGGTGGCGCCGCGTCCGCCGAGCCGGCTCCCGAGCCGCGTCCCGAGAACGGTCAGGACCGGCCTGAGAGCTGAGTCACGCAGCCGGACGACCCGGAATGATGGGAGCGCCCCCCAGGTTCTAGCCTGGGGGGCGCTCCCATAGGCACAGTCAGGCTGAGGAACGAGGCACTACACATGACCGACCCCGTCACGCTGGACGGCGAGGGCACCGTCGTCGGACCCTTCGACGAGAAGCGGGCCGAGAACGCCGTCCGGGAACTGCTGCTGGCGGTCGGCGAGGACCCCGACCGCGAGGGTCTGCGGGAGACGCCGGCGCGGGTGGCGCGGGCGTACAAGGAGATCTTCGCCGGGCTCCGGCAGGAGCCCCAGGACGTGCTCACCACCACGTTCGACCTCGGCCACGACGAGATGGTGCTGGTCAAGGACATCGAGGTCTACTCGACCTGCGAGCACCACCTGGTGCCCTTCCGCGGCGTCGCGCACGTCGGGTACATCCCCTCGACCACTGGCAAGATCACCGGTCTGTCGAAGCTGGCCCGCCTGGTCGACGTCTACGCCCGCCGTCCGCAGGTGCAGGAGCGGATGACCACGCAGATCGCCGACTCCCTGATGGAGATCCTGGAGCCGCGCGGCGTGATCGTGGTCGTCGAGTGCGAGCACATGTGCATGTCGATGCGGGGGATCCGCAAGCCGGGCGCGAAGACCATAACGTCCGCGGTCCGCGGTCAGCTGCGGGACTCCGCGACGCGCGCGGAGGCCATGAGCCTCATCATGGCGCGCTGACGCGAACGCCGACGGGCGCGGGTCAGGAGCCCGCGCCGCCCGGCCTGACGCCCTCGTCGTCGTCCTCGGGGAGCCGGCAGACGTGCTGGAGGAAGAGGGCGGCGGCCACCACCGCGACACCGGCCAGCGCGGCGAAGCCCGCGGTCAGCGCCTGGTCGCGGCGGGCGGGGATCTCCAGGTACTCCAGGAGGAACACGCCCACGCCCGCGTAGAGACCGGCGACCGGCGCCGCGACCAGGGCCGAGGCGTGGGCGAGCACCACCGCACGGGTGGCCATCAGCGGGTCGACGCCCTTGGCCCCCGGCTGCCGCTCCCGCTGGGCCTTGAGCCGTGCCCGCAGGGACAGCGCGCCCGCCAGCAGCGCCACGGCGATCAGCGCGAGCACGTAGGGGGCCGCGGCCGGCACGGCCGGCAACGAACCGAACGCCTGCCACAGCCGGGCGCCGGCCCAGGCGAGCAGGCCGACGACGACGAACGCCAGGGCGAGGGTCCTGATCCGCAGCTCTCTCACGGTGCCTCTCAACGTCATTCCGGCAGCCGGAGTTCCACGTCCTCGCGGCGCTCCACACCCTCGAGGGTGGTCGCGGCGAGGAGGTCGGCGACCGGCCCACGGCCGGGGATCTCCGCGGCCTCGTCGATGTCCAGCCACGGCGCGAGCACGAAGGCCCGCTCGTGGGCGCGCGGGTGCGGCAGCGTGAGCACCGGGTCGTCGGAGACCCGGCCCTCGTAGGTGACGATGTCGACGTCCAGCGTCCGGGCGGCCCAGCGTTCGCTGCGGGTGCGGTGGAACGCCTCCTCGACGGCCTGCGCCCGCTCCAGCAGGGCGGACGGCGGCAGGGTGGTCTTCAGCACCACGACCGCGTTCAGGTAGGCGGGCTGGCTGCCGGGCTCCACGCCCCACGGCTCGGTGCGGTACACCGATGAGACGGCCTTCACGCGGATGCCGGGGGTGTCCTCCATCGCGTCGACGGCGCCCTGCAGGTTCTCCACACGGTTGCCCAGGTTGGAGCCGATGGACAGGACGGCCTTGCGCGGGTTGGACAGCGTGGAGTCCGCGGCGTCCACCGCTTCGACCACGGAGACCGGTACCGGCTGGACCGTGGGGTCGGGGGCCCCGGCGAAACGCGAGGGGCTCATACACGGCTCCGGTGGATGGTGACGGTGACGTCGTCGAACGGGACGGTGATCGGCGCGCCCGGCTTGTGGACGCAGACCTCGGCCTCCGCGACGACCTCGTGCTTGAGGCAGGTCTGGGCGATCCGCTCGGCGAGGGTCTCGATCAGGTCGACCGGCTCGCCCTCCACGACGGCGACGACCTCCTCGGCGAGGATGCCGTAGTGGACCGTCTTCTTCAGGTCGTCGCCGGCCGCGGCGGGCCGGGTGTCCAGCCCGAGGACGACGTCCACGACGAAGGTCTGGCCCGCCTCGCGCTCCTCGGGGAACACGCCGTGGTGGCCGTAGCCCTTGAGGCCGCGCAGCGCGACACGATCCACTACGAATCACTCCTGCAGTCTTCGGTGGGAGGGCCGGTTCCGCGCCGGGTGCGCGAAGGCTCCCACTCCCCAGAATCTACCCGTGAGCGCCGACGTTCCTCCTCGTCGGGGGAGCGCGAGCGGCCGGGACCGGCCTCTACCCCGGCTCCCGCGACCTCAATCGCGCGTGGGGGAGTCACGCCGGAATGTCGGGTTCCTCAGGCGCCGTGCCCTCGTCGTCCTCCGACTCGGTGAGGACCGGCGAGGCGTGGTGGGACCACAGCTTCCAGCCCGCGGGGGTGCGCCGGAACACGTTGGTCGCCACCACCAGCTGCCCGAGCAGCGGTCCGGGATCGTCCCCCTCCTCGGGTGGCGGGCCGCCGCTGAGGATGTTCTCCGTGCAGGTGACCACGGCGGTGTCGCCGGTCACCGAGACGTGCACGTCGGTGAGGAAGAACTGGATGTAGTCCGTGTTGGCCATGATCAGCGCGTACGACCGCAGTACCTCGCCGCGGCCGGTGAGGGCGGGCCAGCCCGGGTGCACGCAGGAGATCACCCCGGTGTCCGCAGGGTCGTGGTACGTCTCGTCGACGCCCAGGTCGGCGGGGGAGAGCCAGAGGCCGGACAGCTCCTCGAAGTCGCCCCGCTCGATCGTCTCGTAGAAGGCGGTGTTGGCGAGCTCGACCTGCTCGACGTCCGAGTGCGCGGTGCTCACGCGATCACCTCGCCCCTGCGACGGCGGCGGCGATCCGCACCGCGTCGGCCGAGGCCCGGACCTCGTGGACGCGCACGGCCCAGGCGCCCTGCTGGGCGGCGAGCATCGTGACGGCGGCGGTGGCGGCGTCCCGCTCCCGGGCGGGCGGCGGGGTGCCCTCGGGTCCGGCCAGCACCTTCCCCAGGAAACGCTTGCGCGACGCGGCGACCAGCACCGGGCGGCCCAGCGCGAAGAGGCGGTCCAGACGGGCCAGGAGGGCCAGGTCGTCCTCGGCGCTCTTGGAGAAGCCCAGGCCGGGGTCGACCACGATCCGCTCGGGGGCGATGCCGCCGGCCACCGCGGCGTCCACCCGGGCGGTGATCTCGTCGACCACCTCGCGGACCACGTCGGTGTACCTGCCCGGGATGTTCGCGCCCTCCAGCAGGCCGCGCCAGTGCATCACCACGAACGGCGCCCCTGCCGCGGCGACCACGGGGATCATCGCGGGGTCGGCGAGCCCGGCGCTGACGTCGTTGACCAGGAGCGCGCCGGCGGCGAGCGCCTTCTCGGCGACCGAGGCGCGCATGGTGTCGACCGAGACGACGACGCCCTCGGCGGTGAGGCCGCGCACCACCGGGATCACCCGGCGCAGCTCCTCGTCCTCGTCGACCCGGGTGGCGCCGGGGCGGGTGGACTCCCCGCCGACGTCGACCAGGTCGGCGCCCTCGGCGGCGAGGTCGAGGCCGCGCTTGACCGCGGCGGTGGTGTCGAACCACCGGCCGCCGTCGGAGAAGGAGTCCGGGGTCACGTTCACCACGCCCATGACCGCGCAGCGGTCCCACGCCGGAAGGCCCGCGACGTGGCCGCGTACGCACTGCTTGCTCATGCGACCAGCCTAGGCGTCGGGAGGGGCGCCCGCCGACCCCGGGGAGTCGCGGCACGGGGAGGTATATGGGGACGAGGAGCGGGGTCTCCGGCGATCTGATCAAGAAACGGGTATGTCCGGACGGAAAGCGAGCGCCGAATTTGCCTTCCCGCGCTTCTTCGGCCGCGTACGCGCGGTAAGTTTCTGGCCATGCCACGAGGACGTCATCGCCATTCACCCCCTCTGCACAGGCTCCTGCCTCCGTCGGCGTTCGCTGCTGTCTCCGTGGCCTGTGCGGTGGTTCCGTGGTTCGTCGGCGAACCGCTGCTGCTGCGGCTGACGACCGCGCTCGCCGCGGCCGTCGGCGTCGCCGCCGCCGTGACGCTGCGCCGCTGGGACGCGTCGGCCGGACTGAACGTCGCGGAGCTGAAGCGCGCACGGGCGAGCGCCGAGTGGCAGCACGAGGAGCGGGTCGCCGAGCTGGAGGCCGACCTGGAGGAGGGCCGCGAGCTCCGCATCAAGCTGGAGCAGCGGCTGCGGTCCAAGCGGGCCGAGCTGGCGGCGCTGCGCAACGAGCACGCCTCGCTGCTGCGGCGCTACGCCACGGCGGAGACCGAGCGGGCCAGTGCCCTGGAGGGGCGGCGGCTGCTCGAACTCGAGGCCGCCGACCCCGTTCCTCAGCTGCCTCCGGCCCGCGAGACCCGGGCGCTCGGCCCCGCCCCCGCGCCGGAGCCGGCGCGTCCGTTCTCCCCGGCGGGCAGCGGACTGTTCCGTCAGGCCGTCGAGGCGCTGGACTCGCTGGAGGCCCTGCAGGCCGCGGCGGGCGCCGAGGAGACCGGCCTCGAGCCGGGCGCCGAGGCGGGGGTCGAAGGGCGCGTCGAGGCGGAGTCGGACGAGGGCGCGGGCGTCGACCCGGACGCGCGTGCGGGATCGGCCGTGGACGGCGTCACCGCCGTCGAGGAGGACGTGGAGGGAACGGAGCGCGCCGGAAAGGTGCCGCGCGGGTACGACGCCGGTGCCGACGTCGACGGTTCGGACGCCCCCGTGGCCGGGCGAGGGACCTCGGGCGTCGCCGGAACCGACCCGACGGCCGAGGCTTCGCCGGCCGAGGGCGACGAGGCCGACGTGGACGGCTCCGAGGACGTGGTGACGGCGCGGGGCGCGGTCGGGGCGCGGGACGCCCACGCGCCGGAGGGTTCGGTGGATCCGCAGGGCGCCGCGTCGGCGGCGCAGCCGGAGGTCACGCCCGAACAGGCCGACCCGCAGGGCAGCGCCGACCAGGACGGCAGCGTCGACCCGCAGGGCAGCGCCGACCAGGACGGCAGCGTCGACCCGCAGGGCAGCGCCGACCAGGACGGAGAGGCCGCTCCGGACGCCGGGGCGTCCGCGGTTGCCGGGGCGTCCGCGACCACCGGGGCCGGCGTCGCCGAGGAACCCGAGGCGCGCGGCGCGGAGGGCGTCGTGTCCGGCGAACCCGTCGGCACCGGCGGCACGACCGCCAGGCCGGTCCGCCCCTCCGGCGGCCACTTCACGGTGCCGACCGCCGTCGCCGTTCCCCCGGAGGCTCCCGCACCGCGCCGTCCGGCGGCGGAGGGCAGCTTCGACTTCTTCGGCACCCAGCGGACGGACCACGGCGCGGACGGCGACGGCGACCGCACGGCCGGCGACGACCGGCAGTGGCCCGCGCCTGCCCCGCAGGCCCCGCAGCCTGCGTCGCCCCCGCAGCACCCGCGGTCGGCACCGTCGCCGCGGTCGCCGCAGGCGGCACAGCCCCCGCAGGCGTCCCCCGCCGCGTCGGGCCCCGAGCCGAAGCCCCAGCCGCTGATCCGGTCGCAGCAGAACGCGCACCGCGCCGATGTCGGCCGGGTGATCGACGTCGACGGCCAGGACGACGACCTGCACGCGGCGTCCTGACGCCAGGGTGGCCCCGCGCGAGGGGCCACCCGTTCCGCCCTGCCCCACCGTCCCGCCACCGCCGTAGGCCAGACTGAAGCCATGACGTCCACGACGCAGACCACCGTCGGTATCGGCGCCGCCGCCGAGACCACCGACATGGTGCTCAACATCGGCCCCCAGCACCCCTCCACGCACGGCGTGCTGCGGCTGCGCCTGGTGCTGGACGGCGAGCGGATCACCAGCGCCGAGCCGGTGATCGGCTACATGCACCGCGGCGCGGAGAAGCTCTTCGAGGCCCGGGACTACCGGCAGATCATCATGCTGGCGAACCGTCACGACTGGCTCTCGGCCTTCTCCAACGAGCTGGGCGTGGTCATGGCCGTCGAGCGGATGCTGGGCATGGAGGTCCCGGAGCGGGCGGTCTGGATCCGCACGCTGCTCGCCGAGCTCAACCGGGTGCTGAACCACCTGATGTTCCTGGGTTCCTATCCGCTGGAGCTCGGCGGCATCACGCCGATGTTCTACGCCTTCCGTGAGCGCGAGGACCTGCAGCACGTCATGGAGGAGGTCTCCGGCGGGCGCATCCACTACATGTTCAACCGGGTCGGCGGCCTCAAGGAGGACCTCCCGCTCGGCTGGACCGACCGGGTCCGCGCGGTGGTGGCCGCCGCGCGGTCGCGGATGGACGTCTTCGACGACCTGGTGCTCGGCAACGAGATCTTCCGCGGCCGCACCCGCGGCGTGGGCGTGCTCAGCCCGCGGGCGGTGCACGCCTACGGGGTGAGCGGGCCGATCGCCCGCGCCTCCGGGGTCGACCTCGACCTGCGCCGCGACGAGCCGTACCTGGCGTACGGCGAGCTCGGCGACGTGCTGAAGGTGGTCACCCGTCAGGAGGGCGACTGTCTGGCCCGCTTCGAGTGCCTGCTGGAGCAGACCCACAACTCGCTGGCGCTCGCCGACGCCTGCCTGGACCGGCTCGCCGAACTGCCCCCGGGGCCGGTCAACCA
Source organism: Streptomyces sp. NPDC056600 (assembly GCF_042792855.1). Lineage (NCBI taxonomy): Bacteria > Bacillati > Actinomycetota > Actinomycetes > Kitasatosporales > Streptomycetaceae > Streptomyces > Streptomyces sp. NPDC056600. The sequence goes on along the minus strand of NZ_JBHTVQ010000024.1, from coordinate 43,447 downwards.
GCGGCTGCCGAAGGTGCTGAAGGCCCCGGAGGGCCACACCTACGCGTGGACCGAGAACCCGCTCGGCCTCAACGGCTACTACCTGGTCTCGCGCGGGGAGAAGACGCCGTACCGGCTGAAGCTGCGGTCGGCGTCGTTCAACAACATCCAGGCGCTCACCGAGCTGCTGCCGGGCACGCTGGTGGCCGACATGGTCGCCATTCTCGGTTCGCTCTTCTTCGTGGTCGGCGACATCGACAAGTAGTTCACCGCGCCAGCGGGTCGGGGACGCCGACCGGCTGGAGCAGCCAGCCGAAGCCGCCGAGTCCGCCGGGGGCGGTGAGCTCGGAGGCCTCCGAGGCCGCGGCCAGCGCGCGCACGTAGCCTGCGGGGTCGGACGAGGCCAGCGTGAGCGGCGGCCTGGCCCCCGTGACGCCGAGGGTGTGCAGCGCCTCCCGCTGGGGGAGCATCCGGCCGCCCGGCAGCACGCAGGCGTCCAGTGCGACGTGGGCGGTCAGGTCCCGGGTGCCGTCCGGTACCGGCGGAACCTCGCGTCCCTCGCGGAACCCGGTGAGGGTGCCGAACGGCGGGCGGGCGTCGGCGGTGTGCGCGTAGTCCACGGCGACCGCGAGCCCCTGCTCCAGGCAGCCCACGGCACCGGCCCAGGCGCGGTCCCGGGGGAGACCGATCTCGGCGCGCAGCCCTTCCTCGGCGGGCAGCGGCCACCACCGCTCCAGCCAGTCGGCGTCCTCGCCGTCGACCGGCCCGCCCGCCAGCTCGGACCCGTCCGGGCGGACCAGGACCCGCCGCGGGACGCCGGCGCCGTCGACCTCCACCACGTCCACCGGCACGTTGTCGAGCCACTCGTTGGCGAACAGCAGTCCGCCCACTCCGCGCGGAGGTGTCTCCAGCCACTCGACCGGCTCCGGCAGCCCGGCGGGGCGGTCCGCCACCTCCACCGCGCACCACCGGGTGCGGGCGGCCACGTCCGGCGGCAGCGCGGCCCGCACCCCCGTGACCAGCTCGCCCCGTCCGGCCGCCATGTCCACGAACGTCAGGTCCGCGGGCCGGCCCAGCGCCTCGTCCACCCGGCACAGCAACCGGGCGACGGCGGCCGCGAACAGCGGGGAGGCGTGCACCGAGGTCCGGAAGTGGCCGGCCGGTCCCTCGGGCCGCCGGTAGAAGCCGCCGGGACCGTACAGCGCCTCGTGAGCCGCCTCCCGCCAGCCGCGTGCCCCGTCCCGCGGGCCGCCCTGCGGGCTCGTCGCCGGCCTCATCGCCGCTCCGCCTTCGCCATGCGGTCAGGCTAGGCGGCCCCGTGCCCCGGACGGGGGCGGGTCCCCCTGCGGGTGTACGCCCGGCCTGCGGGGATCGGCCGCCCGGCTGACTCCGGGAGGCCGCGGACATCCCTACCCTGTACTGGTGCAGCGCCTCTACGACTTCTTCCGCTCCCACCAGCCATGGGTGGACGGCTTCTGGGCGGTCCTGCTCGTCCTCATGTCGCTGACCTCGGCGCTCTCGGCCCCGGACTCCGCGGGCGTCGACCGGGTGGCGGTCGTGCCGCTGACCCTGGCGTTCGGCGTCGCGATGGCCCTGCGGCGCCGCATGCCGGAGCGGATGATGGCGCTGGCCGCGGGCACCGGCGCCCTCCAGCTGGTCTTCGGCGTACCGGTCTTCCCGGCCGACTTCGCGCTGCTGCTGACCATCTACGCGGTCGCGGTGGCCGGGAGCGTGCGGGCCTCGCGGCTCACCCTGGTGGTGGCCCTGCTGGCCGCGCCCCTGGTCCAGCTCCGCTGGCCCGAGGAGCGCTCCTCGCTGCTCGGCAACGTGGTGATCGTGGTCTTCCAGACCGTGCCGCTCCTCTTCGTGTGGCTCCTCGGGGACGCCCGCCGCACCCGTAGCGCCTACTTCGCGCAGCTGGAGGAGCGAGCCGCCCGGCTGGAGCGCGAACGGGAGAGCCAGGCCAAGATCGCGGTGGCCGCCGAGCGCGCCCGGATAGCCCGCGAACTGCACGACGTGGTGGCGCACAACGTGTCGGTGATGGTGGTCCAGGCCGACGGCGCCGCCTACGTGATGGACACCGCACCGGACCAGGCGAAGAAGGCCCTGGAGACCATCTCGGTCACCGGCCGCCAGGCGCTGGCGGAGATGCGGCGCCTGCTGGGCGTGCTGCGCACCGGCGAGCAGCCGGAGAGCGGCGAGTACGTGCCGCAGCCGGACGTGGCGCAGATAGAGGACCTGGTAGAGCAGTGCCGGGGCGCGGGCCTGACCGTCAGTTTCAAGGTCGAGGGCAGCCCCCGTCCGCTGCCCAGCGGCGTCGAGCTCACCGCCTACCGCATCGTGCAGGAGGCGCTGACCAACGTCCGCAAGCACGCGGGGCCCGAGGCCGGCGCGGGCGTGCGGCTGGTCTACTTCGACGACGGGCTGGGCCTGCTGGTCGAGGACGACGGCCGGGGCGCGCCGCTCGAACTGTGCGTCGCCGGCGGCGCGGACGGCCAGGGGCAGGGACTGATCGGCATGCGCGAGCGCGTCGGCATGGTCGGCGGCACCCTGGACGCCGGACCGCTGCCCGGCGGAGGTTTCCGCATCAGCGCCCTGCTGCCGCTGCGGCCCGCACTCTGACCCCCCGCTACAGCCAGACCCCTCACGGAACCCGAGGACCCGATGCCGATCCGCGTGATGCTCGTCGACGACCAGGCGCTGCTGCGCACCGGTTTCCGCATGGTGCTGGACGCCCAGCCCGACATGGAGGTGGTCGCCGAGGCCGGTGACGGCGAGGAGGCGCTGCGGGTGCTGGCCGGGGCGCGGCCCGACGTGGTCCTGATGGACGTGCGGATGCCGCGCATGGACGGCGTCGAGGCCACCCGGCGGATCTGCGCGGAGCCCGGCGCCCCCAAGGTGCTGATCCTGACCACCTTCGACCTGGACGAGTACGCGTTCTCCGCGCTGCGGGCGGGCGCCGGCGGCTTCATGCTCAAGGACGTCCCGCCGGGCGACCTGCTGGCCGCCATCCGGGCCGTGCACAGCGGGGACGCCGTCGTCGCGCCGTCCACCACGCGCCGGCTCCTCGACCGGTTCGCGCCCATGCTGCCGGGCGCCCCGGACGAACGGTCGCAGGCCCGGGAGCTGGAGCTCGCCCGGCTCACCGCGCGCGAGCGCGAGGTGATGGTGCTGGTCGCGCAGGGGCTGTCCAACGGGGAGATCGCCGCCCGCCTCGTCCTGTCCGAGGCCACCGTGAAGACGCATGTGGGGCGCATCCTCACCAAACTCGGCCTGCGGGACCGCGTGCAGGTCGTGGTTCTCGCCTACGAGACCGGCCTGGTCCGGGCCGGCGGAGCCGACTGAGGCGACGCCACGGGCCGGGCGGCTGGCCGCGGATTGTCGCGACCGGGCCCACGCCGGGCGCGCGGCCACTAGATTGCGCCCATGCTCCTGTGGATCAACGGCCCTTTCGGGGGCGGCAAGACACAGACCGCACACGAGATCCACCGACGGCTGCCGGGCAGCGTGGTCTGCGACCCCGAGCACCTCGGATTCGGCCTGCGCCGGATGACGCCTCCCGGCCTGCGCGGCGACTTCCAGGACCTGGTCTCCTGGCGGCAGGGCGTGGTGGAGGTGCTCGACCTCGCCCTCACCCGGCATGAGGGCGTGGTGATCGCCCCGATGACCGTGACCGACCCGGAGTACTTCGCGCAGACCGTCGGACGGCTCGCCGAACTCGGGCACGACGTCAAGCACTTCACCCTCCTCGCCCAACGGGAGACCGTGCTGCGGCGGTTGCGTGAGCGGGGTCTCGGACGACTGCTGGGGCGCCTGGCGGGGGAGCGCAAACTCCGGCGCACCGAGAGCTGGGCGGTGCGGCGGCTCGACGACACGCTGGAGCGCCTGCGGGAGCCGGAGTTCGCCGAGCACCTGTGGACGGACGACTTCACCGTCCCGAAGACGGCGGACCGCATCGCTGTGCTGGCCGGCCTGACGCTCCGCCCCAACCGGGGCGGAGCACTGGTCAACAGCTGGCGCCGGGCCCGGGTCGGACTGCGGCACATCCGCTTCGACTGACCGCCGCCGCCCCGTCCGGCCGCGGTGAGCCACCCCCGCGCCCCCGCGGAACGCCCGCGGGGCGTCAGCCCTGGGCGGGCAGCCGCCGCGCGAAGTTCCGGGCCGCCTCGCGCACCTCCTCCGCGTCCCAGTCCAGCCCGGGGGAGCTCACCGTCATCTCGTGGTACGCGATACCGGGTCCCTGGGTCGTCCAGGTACCCATGAAGAGCATCCGTCCGGTCTCCTCGGCCTGCGCTATGGACGCGCTCTCCAGCACCTCGGGCGGGTAGGGCAGCCAGACCTGGAACTGATGGGTGTGCGGCGGCTCCGGATGCACCCGCGACCAGGGCAGGCCGCCCTCGGCCAGCCCTTCCGTCAGAGCCCGGGCCACCACCTTGGCGTGCGCCACGTACTCAGGGAGCCGGGGCAGCTCCCGCTCCAGCCCGATCAGCGCCGACAGCGCGGCCGGGAACTGCTGGAAAGCCAGCCCGCCGTACCGGTGCCGCCACACCTTGGCCTCCGCCACCAGCGAGGCGGGACCGGCCAGGACCGCGCCCGAGAGGCCGTTCAGCGACTTGTAGAACGAGACGTACACCGAGTCCGCGAGGCCGGCGATCTCCGCCAGGGAGCGGCCGAGGTGCACCGTCGACTCCCACAGCCGGGCGCCGTCGAGGTGGACGACCGCGTCCAGCTCACGGGCGGCCGCCACGGTGGCCGTCAGCTCCTCCCAGGTGGGCAGCACGAAGCCGGCGTCGCGCAGCGGGAGCTCCAGCATCAGCGTGCCGAACGGCTCGCCTAGGTCGTGGATCTCCTCCGGCGTGGGCAGCCGGGGCTCGTTCGTCACCCGCAGCGTCCGCAGGCCGCTGACCTCGCCGAAGGCGTTCCGCTCGTGCATCTCGGGGTGGGCCAGCGGATGCAGTGCCACCGCGCGGTTGCCCGTCCGCCCGGCCCAGCAGCGCATCGCGACCTGTTGCGCCATGGTGCCGGTCGGGAAGAACGCGGCGGCCTCCATGCCGAGCAGGCCCGCCACCCGGCCCTCCAGGGCCTCCACCACGCCGTTGCCGTAGATGTCCGCGGGCTCGTCCAGGTCGTGGACCGTGCCCGCCTCCCTCACCAGTTCCTCCAGCCGCTCGCGCATCGTGGCCGCGTGGCCCGGGCTGGCGAGCGTGCGGACGGAGGACCGGTACAACTCCAGGCGCCGGGATTTCCGTGCCGCCTGATCCTTCGCACTGTCGTTCATGTCGTTCATGGAAGCGATCATCCTCCTCGGCGCAAGCGCCTGCCGGGCCTGTGGACAACCCTCTGTGGACACCCCTGTGGACGACGGAGCGAAGCCGGAGGCAGCCTGTGGACAACCGGACCCGGGGCGAGGGATCGCGTTAACATGACGAGAAATCGTCCGGTACCCCGAGCGGACTGGAACGGGAAGGCTCTCCTCGCGTGACCACACACCTCCACCCCCCTGACCCCAGGGACCGCCCCGCGCGGCTCGCCGTCGGCGTCGTGGGCGCCGGCCGCGTCGGCCCGGCGCTGGCGGCCTCCCTCCAGCTCGCCGGACACCGCCCGGTGGCCGTCTCGGGCGTCTCCGACGCCTCCCGCCGCCGCGCCGCCGAGCTGCTGCCGGACGTCCCGCTGGTCACGCCCGCCGAGGTGCTGGCCCGCTCCGAGCTGGTCCTGCTCACGGTCCCCGACGACGTCCTGCCCGGCCTGGTCCAGGGCCTCGCCGAGACCGGCGCGGTCCGCCCCGGCCAGCTCCTCGTGCACACCTCGGGCCGGTACGGCGTCGGCGTCCTGGAGCCCGCGCTGCGCGCGGGAGGCCTGCCGCTCGCCCTGCACCCCGCGATGACCTTCACCGGCACCGCGGTCGACGTGCAGCGCCTGGCCGGCTGCTCCTTCGGCGTCACCGCCCCCGAACAGCTCCGGCTGGCGGCCGAGGCGCTGGTGGTCGAGATGGGCGGGGAGCCCGAATGGATCGAGGAGCAGAACCGTCCGCTCTACCACGCGGCCCTGGCCCTCGGCTCCAACCACCTGATCACCCTGGTCGCCCAGTCCATGGAACTGCTCGCCGCCGCCGGGGTGGGCGCCCCGGACCGGATGCTCGGCCCGCTGCTGGGCGCCGCCCTGGACAACGCCCTGCGCTCCGGCGACGCCGCCCTCACCGGCCCCGTCTCCCGCGGTGACGCGGGCACGGTCGCCGCGCACATCGGACAGCTCCGCCGCAACGCCCCGCAGACCCTGCCGGGCTACCTGGCCCTGGCCCGCGCCACCGCCGACCGGGCGCTGGCCGCCGGGCTGCTCAAGCCCGAACTCGCCGAGGAGCTCCTCGGGGTACTCGGCGAGGACGGCACGGACCGCACCGACGGCCCCCGGGGGACCGGCGGGACCACCGGCGACGACGGGGAGGACGACCGATGACCCAGGCCGGCAAGCCCGAGCTGCTGCACACCGCCGCCCAGCTGGCGGCCCGCCCGCGCACCGGACGCCGGGCCGTCGTGATGACCATGGGCGCCCTGCACGAGGGCCACGCCGGCCTGGTCCGCACCGCCCGCCGGGCCGCCGGACCGCAGGGCGAGGTCGTGGTCACCGTCTTCGTCAACCCGTTGCAGTTCGGGGCGGGCGAGGACCTCGACCGCTACCCGCGCACCCTGGAGTCCGACGTGCGGATCGCGGCCGCCGCCGGCGCCGACGTGGTGTTCGCGCCGTCGGTCGACGAGGTCTACCCCGGCGGCGAACCCCAGGTCCGGATCACCGCCGGCCCCATGGGCACCCGCCTGGAGGGCGCCTCCCGGCCCGGTCACTTCGACGGGATGCTCACCGTCGTCGGCAAGCTGCTCCACCTCACCCGCCCGGACGTCGCCTTCTACGGACAGAAGGACGCCCAGCAGCTGGCGCTCATCCGGCGCATGGTCCGCGACCTGAACTTCGGCGTGGAGATCGTCGCCGTGCCCACCGTCCGCGAGGACGACGGGCTGGCCCTCTCCAGCCGCAACCGCTACCTCTCCGCCGACGAGCGGCGTACCGCCCTGGCCCTGTCCCGTGCCCTCTTCGCCGGCCGGGACCGGCTGGCCGCCCTGGAGGCGCTGCGCGCCCGCGCGCAGGAGGTCCCGTCCACCGAGGCCCGCGCCGCCGCGCTGGAGCGGCTCGGCGAGTCCCGGGAGGCCGCCGACGCGCACGCACTGGCCGCGGCCGGCGGCAGGACCTCCGGGCCCGCCGTGGTCCGGGACGCCGCCCGCTTGGTGCTCGACGAGGCCGCCAAGGCCGAGCCACCGATCGAGCTGGACTACCTGGCCCTGGTCGACCCCGCGGACTTCACCGAGATCGCCGACGACCACACCGGCGAGGCCGTGCTCGCCGTCGCCGCCAAGGTCGGCTCGACCCGGCTGATCGACAACCTGCCGCTCACCTTCGCCCCCGACGGCGGCCGCGAGCCCGGCCCGGAAGACGGAGACGCCCCGTGACCCGCACCGCGATACGCCTGCCCGCCCCCGCCCCGGGCTGGTCCATCGACGCCGACGTGGTGGTGGTGGGCTCCGGCGTGGCCGGCCTGACCGCCGCGCTGCGCTGCGAGGCCGCCGGGCTGCGCACCGTCGTCGTCACCAAGGCCCGGCTCGACGCCGGTTCCACCCGCTGGGCCCAGGGCGGCATAGCCGCCGCCCTCGGCGACGGCGACACCCCCGAGCAGCACCTCGACGACACCCTGGTCGCCGGGGCCGGGCTGTGTGACGAGGAGGCCGTGCGCCTGCTGGTCACCGAGGGCCCGGCCGCGGTGCGCCGCCTCATCTCCACCGGGGCCCGCTTCGACACCGACGCGGCCGGCGAGATCGCGCTGACCCGCGAGGGCGGCCACCACCGCAACCGCATCGCGCACGCCGGCGGCGACGCCACCGGCGCGGAGGTGTCCCGCGCCCTGGTCGAGGCGGTCCAGGCCCGCGGCCTGCGCACCATCGAGCACGCGCTGGTGCTCGACCTGCTCACCGACGCCGAGGGGCGCACCGCCGGCGTCACCCTGCACGTGATGGGCGAGGGCGCCCACGACGGCGTCGGCGCCGTCCACGCCCCCGCCGTGGTCCTCGCCACCGGCGGCATGGGCCAGGTGTTCGCGGCGACCACCAACCCGTCGGTGTCCACCGGCGACGGCGTGGCGCTGGCGCTGCGCGCCGGCGCCGAGGTCAGCGACCTCGAGTTCGTCCAGTTCCACCCGACCGTCCTCTTCCTCGGTGCGGACGCCGAGGGCCAGCAGCCGCTGGTCTCCGAGGCGGTCCGCGGCGAGGGCGCCCACCTGGTCGACGCCGACGGCGTGCGCTTCATGCTCGGTCAGCACGAGCTCGCCGAGCTGGCGCCGAGGGACATCGTGGCCAAGGGCATCACGCGCCGGATGCAGGAGACGGGCGCCGCGCACATGTACCTCGACGCCCGCCACTTCGGCGCCGAGATGTGGGAGCACCGCTTCCCGACCATCCTGGCCGCCTGCCGGACGCACGGCATCGACCCGGTCACCGAGCCGATCCCGGTCGCCCCGGCCGCCCACTACGCCTCCGGCGGCGTCCGCACCGACGCCGACGGCCGCACCACCGTGCCCGGCCTCTACGCCTGCGGCGAGGTCGCCTGCACCGGTGTCCACGGCGCCAACCGGCTCGCCTCCAACTCGCTGCTCGAGGGGCTGGTCTACGCCGAGCGCATCGCCGCGGACATCACGTCCCGGGCCCGTACGACCCCCGGCGCGCCGGGCCCGGTCGTGCCGGAGGCGGCTCACCGCCAGCCGCTGCCCGCCGCCGAGGACCGGTCCGCCGTCCAGCGGATCATGACCGACGGCGCCGGCGTGCTCCGCTCCGCGGACTCCCTGCGACGGGCCGCCGACGACCTGGCCGCGCTGCACACCGCGGCCGCCGAAGGCACCGGCAAGCGGCCGGTGCCCGGCACCGAGACCTGGGAGACGGCCAACCTCCTGCTGGTCGCCCGGGTTCTCGTCGAGGCGGCCCGCCGCCGGGAGGAGACCCGCGGCTGCCACTGGCGCGAGGACCGACCCGACCGGGACGACGAAGGGTGGCGCCGCCACATCGTCGTCCGACTCGGCGAGGGCCGTACGCTCGCCGTGCACACCACCGAAGGACCGGGCTTCGCACCGGTCACCTCTCCCACAGGAGCAGTGAAGAAGTGAGCGCCTCCGCACCCTCCGACCCGACCGCCGCGTCCGATCCGACCGGCGCCGGCCTCCCCCTCGCCGACGGTGGCGGCTGCGGCGACGGCTGCGCCTGCGGCTCCGGTGACGACCACGAGTTCGACGACTACGAGTGCGGCCTCGACCCCGCCCTCGCGGAGCTGCTGACCGAGGCCGGTCTCGACCCGGCCGAGGTCGAGGACATCGCGACCATGGCGGTGGCCGAGGACCTCGACGGCGGCGTGGACGTCACCACCTGGGCCACCATCCCCGAGGAGGCCGTCGCCACCGCCGACTTCACCGCCCGTGAGGCGGGGGTGGCGGCCGGGCTGCGGATCGCCGAGGCGGTGATCTCGGTGGTCGCCTCCGACGAGTTCGAGGTGGAGCGGCACGCCGAGGACGGCGACCGTGTGGAGGCCGGGCAGAAGCTGCTGTCGGTGACCACCCGTACGCGTGACCTGCTGACGGCCGAGCGCAGCGCGCTCAACATCCTGTGCCGCCTCTCCGGCATCGCCACCGCCACCCGCGCCTGGGCCGACGTCCTCGAGGGCACCGGCGCGACGGTCCGGGACACCCGCAAGACCACGCCCGGCCTGCGCTCCCTGGAGAAGTACGCGGTGCGCTGCGGCGGCGGCGTCAACCACCGGATGTCGCTGTCCGACGCCGCCCTCGTGAAGGACAACCACGTGGTCGCCGCCGGCGGCGTGGCCGAGGCGTTCCGGGCGGTGCGCGAGCGCTTCCCCGAGCTGCCGATCGAGGTCGAGGTGGACACCCTGCACCAGCTCCGCGAGGTGCTGGACGCGGGCGCCGACCTGGTCCTGCTGGACAACTTCACGCCCGCCGAGTGCGCGGAGGCGGTCGCCGTCACCGCCGGCCGGGCCAAGCTGGAGGCGTCAGGCCGTCTCACCCTGGAGAACGCCAAGGCCTACGCCGACACCGGTGTCGACCACCTGGCGGTGGGGGCGCTCACGCACTCCTCGCCGATCCTGGACATCGGTCTGGACCTCCGTGAGGCCCAGGGCGCCGAGCAGAACGACTCGGAGTAGGGGCAGCGGCCATGCTTCTGACGATCGACGTGGGCAACACGCACACCGTGCTGGGGCTGTTCGACGGCGCCGAGATCATCGAGCACTGGCGCATCTCCACCGACCCGCGCCGCACCGCCGACGAGCTGGCCGTGCTGATGCAGGGCCTGATGGGGGCGCACCCGCTGCTCGGCGGCGAGCTCGGCGAGGGCATCGACGGCATCGCCATCTGCGCCACCGTGCCGTCCGTGCTGCACGAGCTGCGCGAGGTGACGCGGCGCTACTACGGAGACGTGCCCGCGGTGATCGTCGAGCCGGGCGTCAAGACGGGCGTGCCCATCCTCACCGACAACCCCAAGGAGGTCGGGGCGGACCGCATCATCAACGCGGTCGCCGCCGCCGAGCTCTTCGGCGGTCCGGCCATCGTGGTCGACTTCGGCACCGCCACGACCTTCGACGCGGTCAGCGCCAAGGGGCAGTACATCGGCGGCGTCATCGCGCCGGGCATCGAGATCTCCGTGGAGGCGCTGGGCGTCAAGGGCGCGCAGCTGCGGAAGATCGAGGTCGCGCGTCCGCGGAGCGTGATCGGGCGCAACACGGTCGAGGCCATGCAGTCGGGCATCGTGTACGGCTTCGCCGGGCAGGTCGACGGGGTCGTCGAGCGGATGGCCCGGGAGCTGGCGGACGATCCCGACGACGTGACGGTGATCGCCACGGGCGGCCTGGCGCCGATGGTGCTGGGCGAGTCCACGGTGATCGACGAGCACGAGCCGTGGCTCACCCTGATAGGGCTCCGGCTCGTCTACGAGCGCAACGTCAACCGCCCCTGACCTCCGGCCCGGCCGCCTGAGCGTTTGGCCCCGCCCCGCCCGGCGGCCTCGGCCCGTGCGGCCGCCGGCCCCGCCCCGCGCCCCGCTCCCTTCCCGGGACCGGGGCGCGGCCCTTTCGCGGGGGCGGACGACAGCGTGCGATTCCTGCCGTGAAGGGCCGCCGCGAAAGGGCTGGGCGAGGCCCGTGTGCGGCATGCCTCCGGTCGGACGCGGTCGGGCGGCGCGCCGATGGAAATATGTCCATGATTGTCTGATTGGCGCGTATGGTCACGCCATGCCCACGCCCTACGGATCCCGCGGCATGGCGTTCGGCCCGCAAGAGCTGCGCGTGCTCCGCCGTGCCCTCGCCCTCGCCCTCGCCCTGCACCCCCGACCCGCCTCCCCCCAGGAGGTCCAGGACTGCCTGCGCCTCGCCGACGCGGTCGACGAGGTGACGCGGGAGGCGGCCCGGCAGCGCGCCTTCCTCCTGGCCGACCTGGTCCGCTACCGCGCCGCCCTCCCGGGCACCGTCACCGGCTACCTTCGCCTCCTGCGCGAGGCACTGGACGCGGGCCACCACCCGGAACGGGAGGACCTGGCCGCGCTCGGCGCCCTGAGCGGCAACCCCCTCGCCGCCGCGCTGCTGCGGCGCTGCGACACGCCCGCCCTCCCGGCCCCGTTCCCCGCCCCCGCGCCCACCCCCCTGTCCGTGCCGGTGCTGCCCGCCCAGGGCACCGAGCCGGCCACCGCCGTCCGTCCGGAACTGGTCCCGGTCCCGGCCACCGCCACGGTCCCCACCGGCCGGCGCCCCGCGGCCGAGCCCGCCCCGTTCCCCGGTCCGGCCGTGCACCACGCCCTCCCCGCGGCGCGCACCCGGCTGCTGGCCCTGCCGGGCGGACTGAGCGCCGAGGGCGACGGCGAGGGCGACGGGGACGGAGCGGACGACCGCCCCGAACCGTCCCCCTCTCCCGACCCGCAGCGCCCCGGGCAGCCCGCGCCGGGGCGGCCGATCCCCACGCCGGGTGAGGTCTTCCCGCGCCGCAAGCCGTCCTCGCCCCCCTCCTCCCCGCCCCAGGACCCCTCCCAGGGGCGGCTGGCGGCGGGCTGACCGGCGGGGGTGGCTACCCTGGAGCCATGGACTACGTCTCCGCGCTTCTGCCCCCCGCCGTGATGGCCGTCTTCTTCCTCGGCGTCATCCGGGTGATCATCAAGACCCAGGGCGGGGCCAACAAGGCCAAGGAGGACGCGGCGGTGGACGCGGCCCTGGCCCAGGCTCAGGCCACCCCCCGCCGCGAGGAGTCCTGACGCCCTTCACGGGGTGATTCGGGACTAACGTTCTTCCATGCCGAAACCCCTGGGAGAACTCGAAGACGCGGTCATGAGCCGGATCTGGAAGTGGAACCGGCCCGTGACCGTTCGGGAAGTCCTGGAAGACCTCCAGAAGGAGCGGTCCCTCGCCTACACCACGGTGATGACCGTTCTCGACAATCTCCAGCGCAAGGGCTGGGTCCGCCGCCACGCGGAAGGCCGGGCCTATCGGTATGAGGCGGTCTCCAGCCGCGCCGCCTACGCCGCCGCGCTGATGAACGACGCCTGGTCCCGCAGCGACAATCCCACCGCCGCTCTGGTGGCCTTCTTCGGGATGATGAACGAGGACCAGCGCGGCATGGTCCGTGACGCACTCCGCGTCGCGCACGGCCCCGAGGCCGCCCTGGGCGAGGAGAACACCCCCGGGTCGGCCAAGGACGGTTCCGGGAGATAACGTCCGGACATGTCAGTGGAGCGTTCCGAAGTCAGCAGCGAAGTCAGCAGCAAGGCTTTCACCGTGCGCCGGGCCAGGACCGGTGATGTTCCGGCTCTCCGGCGACTCCTCGACGCATACACCCGTGACGGCACCTTGCTCGACAAAGCGACCGTCACGCTTTACGAGGACATCCAGGAGTTCTGGGTGGCGGAACGCGACGACAACGCCGAGGTGGTCGGCTGCGGCGCGCTGCACGTGATGTGGGAAGACCTCGCCGAAGTGCGCACTCTCGCCGTGAACCCGGCGCTGAAGGGCGCCGGCGTGGGTCACCAGTTGCTGAAGAAGCTGTTGCAGACCGCCCGTTGGCTCGGTGTGCGCCGCGTTTTCTGTCTCACCTTCGAAGTCGAGTTCTTCGGCCGCCACGGGTTCGTCGAGATCGGTGAGACTCCGGTCGACACCGATGTGTACGCCGAGCTGCTGCGTTCCTATGACGAGGGCGTCGCGGAGTTCCTCGGACTCGAACGAGTGAAACCGAACACCCTGGGCAACAGCCGGATGCTTCTGCATCTGTGATCTTCTTCCGGCTCCGGCCGCCCGGTCTTCCCGCCGTCTTCACGGTGCGAGGTATTCCGGGCGGCCCTCTTCCCGGCTCTTCCCGACTCTTCCCCGCTCTTCGCCGGTTCCCTATGTCCGGAAGGGGTGGGTTTTCGGGAGCGGTCGCGGGCGCTGGTCTCTCCCGGGGGTTTGTGTTTTTCAGGCAAAAGCGGTTTGCTTTCCGGCGTACTGCAGTACTGCATATAACAAGGGACGGCGAAACGGCTCCGCCCGGAGCCGCCCCAGGGTTATCGATGAAAGGAAATGCGGTGGCACAGAAGGTTCAGGTCCTTCTTGTCGACGACCTCGACGGCGGCGAGGCGGACGAGACGGTGACGTTCGCGCTGGACGGCAAGACCTACGAGATCGACCTCACGACCGCCAACGCCGACAAGCTGCGCGGCCTGCTCGAGCCCTACGTGAAGAGCGGACGCCGCACCGGCGGCCGTGCCTCCGGCGGCCGCACCAAGACGCGCGCGGCGGCCGGCAGCAGCCAGGAGACGGCCCAGATCCGTGCCTGGGCCAAGGAGCAGGGTCTCGAGGTCAACGACCGCGGCCGTGTGCCGGCGAAGATCCGTGAGGCCTACGAGAAGGCCAACGGCTGACGGCCCACCCATGGCTGCAGGTCCCGTCGCATGCCGGAGAGCCGCCCTCGCGCGGCTCTCTGCCGTTCCGGGCCCCGCGGGTCGCCTCTCCGGCGTCGCCCGCCCTCCGGCGCCCTCACGGACCGTTCGCACGGAACGCGTTTCGAACGCGCTGTGTAACCGGAACGGGGGTGCTCAGGTCGGCGGAGCGGCGCAAGGTTGTTCGCCCGTAGCGGAGGGGACCGGGGTGCGCCGCATGGACTGTCGGTCGAAGCGGGTAAGACATCCCTAGTGGGAGGGGGCGACACGCAGGACAGGCCGTCTTCCGTTCGCCATCGGCGTACTGGTGGAGGACGTAAGTGCCTGGCCTGCGGGAACATCGTCTCGCACCATCGGGTTGGAGCAGATGTCGGCGTTCCGGGTCAGGAGGCCAAGGACGGTGTCGGCAGTTGGAATGAGCGGTCCCCGCTTGCGGGACTAAGCTGCGGAAGGACAGGAAGGGGACAGCCCCCTTACTGCCTGACCGCTCTGAGGAGCGATTAACGATGTTCGAGAGGTTCACCGACCGCGCGCGGCGGGTTGTCGTCCTGGCTCAGGAAGAAGCCCGGATGCTCAACCACAACTACATCGGCACCGAGCACATCCTCCTGGGCCTGATCCACGAGGGTGAGGGTGTCGCCGCTAAGGCCCTGGAGAGCCTCGGGATTTCGCTCGAGGCGGTCCGCCAGCAGGTGGAGGAGATCATCGGCCAGGGCCAGCAGGCTCCGTCCGGCCACATCCCCTTCACCCCCCGTGCCAAGAAGGTCCTGGAGCTGTCGCTCCGCGAGGCCCTTCAGCTGGGCCACAACTACATCGGCACGGAGCACATCCTGCTCGGCCTGATCCGCGAGGGCGAGGGCGTCGCCGCCCAGGTCCTCGTCAAGCTGGGCGCAGACCTCAACCGTGTCCGCCAGCAGGTCATCCAGCTGCTGTCGGGCTACTCGGGGAGCAAGGAGGCCGCCACCGCCGGCGGTCCCGCCGAGGGCACCCCCTCGACCTCCCTGGTCCTCGACCAGTTCGGCCGGAACCTCACCCAGGCCGCTCGTGAGTCCAAGCTCGACCCGGTCATCGGGCGCGAGAAGGAGATCGAGCGGGTCATGCAGGTGCTGTCCCGCCGTACCAAGAACAACCCGGTGCTGATCGGTGAGCCCGGCGTCGGCAAGACCGCCGTCGTCGAGGGCCTCGCCCAGGCCATCGTCAAGGGCGAGGTGCCCGAGACCCTCAAGGACAAGCACCTCTACACCCTGGACCTCGGCGCCCTGGTCGCCGGCTCCCGCTACCGCGGTGACTTCGAGGAGCGCCTGAAGAAGGTGCTCAAGGAGATCCGCACCCGCGGCGACATCATCCTGTTCATCGACGAGCTGCACACGCTCGTGGGTGCGGGCGCCGCCGAGGGCGCGATCGACGCCGCCAGCATCCTCAAGCCGATGCTGGCCCGCGGTGAGCTCCAGACCATCGGCGCCACCACGCTCGACGAGTACCGCAAGCACCTGGAGAAGGACGCCGCCCTCGAGCGCCGCTTCCAGCCCATCCAGGTCGCGGAGCCGTCGCTGCCGCACACCATCGAGATCCTCAAGGGCCTGCGCGACCGGTACGAGGCGCACCACCGTGTGTCCATCACCGACGAGGCGCTGGTCCAGGCCGCCACCCTGGCCGACCGGTACATCTCGGACCGCTTCCTGCCGGACAAGGCGATCGACCTGATCGACGAGGCCGGATCCCGGATGCGCATCCGCCGGATGACCGCGCCGCCGGACCTCCGCGAGTTCGACGAGAAGATCGCCGGCGTCCGCCGTGACAAGGAGTCCGCGATCGACTCGCAGGACTTCGAGAAGGCCGCCTCCCTGCGCGACAAGGAGAAGCAGCTCCTCGCCGCGAAGGCCAAGCGGGAGAAGGAGTGGAAGGCCGGCGACATGGACGTCGTGGCCGAGGTCGACGGCGACCTGATCGCCGAGGTCCTCGCCACCGCCACGGGCATCCCGGTCTTCAAGCTGACCGAGGAGGAGTCCAGCCGCCTGCTCCGCATGGAGGACGAGCTCCACAAGCGGGTCATCGGCCAGAACGACGCCGTCAAGGCGCTCTCCAAGGCGATCCGCCGGACCCGTGCCGGCCTGAAGGACCCGAAGCGTCCCGGTGGCTCGTTCATCTTCGCCGGCCCGTCCGGTGTCGGTAAGACCGAGCTGTCCAAGGCGCTCGCCGAGTTCCTCTTCGGTGACGAGGACGCGCTGATCTCCCTCGACATGTCGGAGTTCAGCGAGAAGCACACGGTCTCGCGTCTCTTCGGTTCCCCGCCCGGATACGTGGGCTACGAAGAGGGCGGCCAGCTGACCGAGAAGGTCCGCCGCAAGCCGTTCTCCGTGGTCCTCTTCGACGAGGTCGAGAAGGCGCACCCGGACATCTTCAACTCGCTGCTGCAGATCCTGGAGGACGGTCGCCTGACCGACTCCCAGGGCCGGGTCGTGGACTTCAAGAACACGGTCATCATCATGACGACCAACCTCGGCACCCGGGACATCTCCAAGGGCTTCAACCTGGGCTTCGCCGCCCAGGGCGACACGAAGACCAACTACGAGCGCATGAAGAACAAGGTCTCGGACGAGCTCAAGCAGCACTTCCGTCCCGAGTTCCTCAACCGCGTCGACGACGTGGTGGTCTTCCCGCAGCTCACGCAGGCGGACATCCTGCGGATCGTCGACCTGATGATCGGCAAGGTGGACGAGCGCCTCAAGGACCGGGACATGGGCCTCGAGCTCTCCCAGTCCGCCAAGGAGCTGCTGTCGAAGAAGGGCTACGACCCGGTGCTGGGCGCCCGGCCGCTGCGCCGGACCATCCAGCGCGAGGTCGAGGACACCCTCTCGGAGAAGATCCTCTTCGGCGAGCTGCGTCCCGGCCACATCGTGGTCGTCGACACGGAGGGCGAGGGCGACGAGCAGACCTTCACCTTCCGCGGCGAGGAGAAGGCCGCGCTGCCGGACGTCCCGCCGGTCGAGCAGGCCGCGGGCGGCAGCACGAACCTGAGCAAGGACGCGTAACGCCAGTAGCGTCACCCGAGTGACCCGAAGGGCCGGTGCGGAGCTTCCGCACCGGCCCTTCGGCGTTCCCCGGGGCTGTGCACGGGGCCACAGTCACGGCCCCCCGGCGGGGCCGGCCGGTGAGGTGGGGCACGCGACCCAGGTCACGTACGAAGGGACTTAGTAGACACACCGGCTGCCTCGCGGGCGCGGGTGGCTCTCGCGTCGCACCGCCTCACCTGCGAAGAGTCCGAAAAGTGCATAGATGCACCCTTTGGTCCTGTATGGGGTAATCCAAGACGGATACGATGCATCGTCGTAGATCACACGATTGTCAGGACTGACCCGATCGGGTTACCAAGGTATGGCCGACGGCGAGACCGGACCTCCTCCGGTTCTCACCTCCGCGGCGATCCCGTCCCCGAACAAAGGGTTCTTCATGTTCAAGCACGTCACGCTCCGCTCCTCCGGTTCGACCGCTGTCCGCACCCGCGCCGCGGTCCTCGCCGCCGGCCTCGGAGCCTCGGTCGTCCTCGGTGCCGGTGTCGCGACTGCTGCCGGCAACCCCACCGCCGGCACCCCTGCGGCCGCCACGCAGGTGAGCACCAAGGCGGCCAAGGGCAACTCCTGGGTCGACCCGGTGCAGAAGTACAAGCTGTCCGCCAGCTTCGCCCAGAACGGCGGCATGTGGGCGCACAAGCACTCCGGGCAGGACTTCGCCGTCCCGACCGGCACCAAGGTCTTCGCCGCCCACGAGGGCACCGTCGTCAAGGCCGGCGGCTGGGGCGCGGGCGACGGCCCCGCCTACGGCAACGCCATCGTCGTCAAGCACGACAACGGCACCTACTCGCAGTACGCCCACCTCTCCAAGATCCAGGTGAGCGTCGGCGAGAAGGTGAACACCGGCGAGCAGATCGCCCTGTCCGGCAACACCGGCAACTCCAGCGGTCCTCACCTGCACTTCGAGATCCGCACGACCGCCAACTACGGTTCGGCCGTCGACCCGGCCAAGTTCCTCGCCAACCACGGCCTGAAGATCTGACCCACCCACGGGTGACGCGCGCGGCGCGACGGACAGAACATGCGGAAGGCCCCCGGCAGCATCGCTGCCGGGGGCCCTTCGCGTCTCCGGCCCCGGAGCGCCGCTACGACCGGCCGGGCAGGCGGTACAGGGCGTCCGCGAGCGGCTCCACCAGGCCGTCCGCCACCAGACCGTCCAGAGCCCTGGCCCGCTGCACCGGCTCGTCCCACACCGCGTCCAGCGCCGCCTGCGGAACCGGGCCCTCGGCCGCGCGCAGCACCGCGAGGAGCTTGCCGCGCACCTGGCGGTCCGTGCCCGCGTAGGTCTGGCCGCGGCGCGGCGGTCCGTCGTGCTCGGGTTTCCCGGCCCCCAGCCAGGCGCAGCGGGCGGAGATCGGGCAGCGGTGGCAACTCTCGTTGCGCGCGGTGCAGATCAGCGCGCCCAGTTCCATCGAGGCCGCCGCCCACCGTGCCGCCGTGCCGTCCTCGGCCGGCAGCAGGGAGACCGCCAGCCGGCGCTCGGCCGCCGTGGTGGCGTTGGGCGGGTACTGGACGCCGGTCACGGCGCGGGCCAGGACACGGCGGACGTTGGTGTCGAGCACCGCGTGACGCCGGCCGAAGGCGAAGGAGGCGACGGCGGCGGCGGTGTACTCGCCGACTCCGGGCAGCGCGAGCAGTTCGGCGTGGTCGGAGGGGACCTCCCCGCCGTGCCGCCCGGTGATGGCGACGGCCGCGCCGTGCAGGCGTAGCGCGCGGCGCGGATAGCCGAGCCGGCCCCAGGCCCGCACCGCCTCGCCCGGCGCCTCGGCGGCCAGGTCGGCGGGACGGGGCCAGCGGGCCAGCCACTGCTCGTACACCGGCAGCACCCGGGTGACCGGGGTCTGCTGGAGCATGAATTCGCTGACCATCACCCCCCAGGCGCCGGCCTCGGGGCGGCGCCACGGCAGGTCGCGGGCGTTCGCCTCGAACCAGGCGATCACGGGGGTGTGGAGGGGGAGGGCGTCGGTGCTGGAGGCGGCCCGCGTCGCGGTGTCCCGCGGGGCGGACGGCTCGTGCTGTGTGGGTGCGGTCATGACGTCATCGATCCTGCCACGACCCCGGGGTCACCCGATGTGCGCAATCCATCACCCGTTGGAAGTGCCTCAGGGTGCGGGAACCGCATACCAGGATGATGATCCGGAAAAGTTGTCGTCCGCACGGCGGGTGCCGCCTTGAGTGACGTCGATCTCTCGTACAGTTTGCGCCGTGGGATCACTGCGCAATCCGGTCGGGCCGCTTCCCTCCTCCATCTACTGGCGACGGAGGGGTGCCTTCCTTGTCGTGCTGCTCGCGCTGGCGGGACTGGCCGCCTGGCTGTTCGCCGGTGGCGGGGGCAGATCGGACGGCTCGTCGGGCGGCCCCGACGGCAAGAACCCGGCTCCCTCGATCACCCCTGGTCCCTCCGGGTCCGGTCCGGCGATCGACGACCCCCCGGGTGAGGGCGGGTCCGGCACGGGCGGTTCCTCCGACGGCGCGTCCTCCGGCGGGACGTCGGGCGCCGACGCGGGCGGCACGTCCGGTGCGGGCGGCGAGGGCGACGGCGCGGACGGCGGCTCGGGCGACGGCGGCGGGGCGGCGGACGGCGGCCCGGGTTCCTCCGGCAGCGGGTCGGGCAGCTCCGGCAAGGGCTGGACCAGCTCGGTGAACCGGCTGCCCGGCGACACCTCCCTCGCGGCGTGCGGGCGGAGCGACGTCCGGATGTCGCTGCGGAGTGTGCGGAAGTCCTACGAGGACGACGAGAAGCCGGTGCTGCGGCTGACGGTCACCAACACCTCGGGCAGTGACTGCCGGATCGACCTCGGACCGCGTGCCGCGGTCCTGAAGATCACCAAGGCCAACGCGGACGACGACGAGACCTACTGGTCCTCGGCGGACTGCCCGGACAGCGGGGCGCTGCTGTTCCGCGTGCCGAAGGACGGGGAGATCACGTACGAGGTGGAGTGGGACCGCAAGCCGAGCGACGCCGACAAGTGCGAGGTGGCGCCCAAGGGGAGCGCGGGGGCGGGCACGTACCTGGTCGTCGCGAAGAGCGGCGCCACCTCCAGCCCCCTCCAGGCCACCTTCACCCTCACGTCCGACTGACCCGACCGACCTGACGGGCCCGACCGACCTGACGGGCCCGCCCGACCTGACGGGCCCGAACCGACCCGGCGGGCCCGGTGCCTTCCCCCGGCGGGGGCGGCGGCGTGCCGGCGCGGGAGCCGCGTCATCCGCCGACCAGCCGCCGGACGGCCTCGACGGTCCGGCCCGCCCCGTCCTCCGCCGCCAGACGGGCCGCCGCGCCCGCGGCGGCCCGGCCCGACGTCGGCCCCCCCACCACCCGCGCGGGGGGGGGGGGGGGGCCACCCCCGCCGGGGGGTTTTTTTTGTGGGGGTGGGGGGGGGGGGGGGGGGGGCCCCCGGTGTGGGCGCGGGGGGGGTTGTGGGGG
>NZ_JBHTVQ010000024.1:0-22969 GCF_042792855.1 Streptomyces sp. NPDC056600 | reverse complement strand
CCCGCGGGCCGGCGGCGCGGGCCCGCCCCCCCCCCCCCCCGGCCCCCCCCGGCCCCCCGGCCCCCGCGCCCCCCCGGCCGTACGTCTGCCGCCTCACCACCCGGTCGAGCGCGTCGGTGAGCCGTTCGACGGTGAGGGACGCGAAGGGGAGGGGGCGGGTGGCGGCGCCGAGGGCGGCGAGCCGGCCCGCCCAGAACGGCTGGTCCGCGGTCACCGGCACGGTGACCGCGGGCACTCCGGCGCGCAGCGCGGCGGCCGAGGTGCCGGCCCCGCCGTGGTGGACCACCGCTGCCAGCCGTGGGAACAGCAGCGCGTGCGGCAGGTCCCCGACGGTGAGGACGTCGTCCCCGTCGGCGGCGAGCCCGGCGCTGCCGGCCTGGAGGATCCCCCGCAGTCCGGCGCGGCGCAGAGCACGTGCGGCGACCTCGCTCAGCCGCTCCCCGTGGCCGGACGCCATGCTCCCGAAGCCGACGAGGACGGGTGGGGGCCCGGCGCACAGGAAGTCCTCGAGCTCGGCCGGCAGCCGTTCGGACGGCTCGTGATGCGGCCACCAGTTGCCCACCACCTGAAGACCGGGGCGCCAGTCGGCCGGCCGAGGCACCAGAGCGGTGCTGAAGCCGTGCAGGATCGGCCAGTTCGCCTGCTCCTGCCGACGACGTGTCCCGGAAGGGGAGGCCGGGGGCAGCCCGAGGCGTCGGCGCAGCTCCGCGACCGCCGGTGCGTAGACGCGGTCGGCCATCCGCAGCGCGAAGGCCCCGGCCGCCCGGTTGGCGAGGCGTCCCAGCGAGCGGGAGCCGGTGACGACGGGCGGGAAGTCACCGGTCGGCGCGGTGGGCTGGAGGTACACGCCGAGGCTCGGGATGCGCGTCGCCTCGGTGAGGTGCCAGCCGAGCGGGGCCGTCGTGGCCGACAGCAGGAGCAGGTCCGTGTCGTCGCCCACCGCGTCGGCGAAGCCCTGCCCCAGGTCGGTGACGAACGCGGCAGCGGTCCGCATCAGGTCACGTCGGCCGGTCCCGCCGCCACGCCTTCGGGTGTCGGCGGGCAGGCGGCGGAATTCCAGCCCGGCCTCGTGCACGAGGGGCGCGAAGGTCTCCGGGGCGGCGAGGGCGACGTCGTACCCGGCCCGTCGCAGGGCGACGCCCAGCCCCGTGTAGGGCGCGACGTCACCGCGCGATCCGGCCGCGGCGATCAGGATCCTCATCGGTCCCGGCCCTCCTCGACCGCGGTACCGGTGCCGGCGAGGCGGGCCGCGTTGGCGTGGACCGCCCTGCACGTGTAGGCGGCCAGGCCCGGGCGTTGCTGCGACGGCGGTACGACCAGGGCGAACGCGCGGGGGTCGGCGACGAAGTCGTCCGCGATGCGCCGGTGCATGCCGGGCGGACAGGCGGTGAACCAGCGCGCGACGTGCAGGCGGTGCTCCTCCGCGAGGTCCATGGCCCGTTCCCCGTCGCTCGGACAGCCCCCGTCGAACGCCGCGAGCAACTCCGCGCGCCAGGCGGCGGACTCCTGCATGAGCCGGCGCCAGTCGTCCTTGGTGTGGCCGGCCGCGCGGGCCATCGCCTCGCGCTGTCCGTCCGACCGCGCCCACTTCAGCTCCGCCTCGGTGGCGTAGCTCAGGTCGAAGGCGACCTCGCCGAAGACCTCGAAGCGTTCCTCGGGAGTCAGCGACACCCCGGTCCTCTGGACCTCGATCGCCCGCTCCGCCACCTCGGCCAGCCGCTGCAGCCTGGCGATCTCCTCGCTCAGCTGCCGCTGCCGGGCCCGGAGCCGCTCCAGGGCGCTGCCCTGCGGATCCTCGAGGATCGTGGCGATCTCGTCGAGGGGGAAGCCGAGTTCCCGGTAGAAGAGGATCTGCTGGAGACGGACCAGGTCGGCCTCGCCGTAGAGGCGGTATCCGGCGTGGTTGCGCTCACTGGGCGAGAGCAGGCCGGCCTTGTCGTAGTGGTGCAGCGTTCGCACCGTCACCCCGGCGAACGCCGAGACCTGCCCCACGGAGTAGCTCATCCACCTCGCCTTTCGTCGGCACACAGCCTCGGGCCTGACGTAGGGGGAGGGTCAACCCGCGCTCGCGGCGGGTGCCCACGCCGCGCCTGCCGCGGCGGCAGCGGGTGACAGGGCGCCCCACGAGGCGACCCGGTCACCGGCCACCGGTCACCCGTCACCGGTCACCGGCCACCGAGCACAGGACAGAGGGCCCGCGGGTTCCGAGGAGGAGCAGGGCAGGGGCAGGGACGGGAGCAGTCGACCCGGCCAGGCCGAGGCACCCGGGCCAGGCGATGGCGGGCGTCCCGGCCAGGGGACGGCGCTCCGGCCCCGGGAACCGCTCCCCCAGGCGCCAGGCGCGCGGAGGTCCCGCCCCCGGAAGGGCGGGTCAGGATCAGACGTACCGCTCGAGGATGGAGGACTCCGCGAGGCGGGAGAGGCCCTCGCGGACGCTGCGGGCCCGCGCCTCGCCGACCCCGTCGACCGTCTGCAGGTCGTCGACACTGGCCGCGAGGAGCTTCTGCAGCCCACCGAAGTGCTCGACCAGCCGGTCGATGATCGCCCCCGGCAGACGCGGCACCTTCGCCAGCAGCCGGAAGCCCCGCGGCGAGACCGCCGAGTCCAGCGCCTCCGGCGACCCCGTGTACCCCAGCGCCCGCGCCACCGTCGCGATGTCCAGCAGCTCCGTGTGGCCGAGCGCGTCCAGCTCGGACAGCGCCTCGTCCACCGTGCGGGACCGCTTCGGCGTCGGCTCGGGCACGTAGTCCCGGACGATCAGCTCCCGCTCCGGCTCGACGCCGGCGATCAGCTCGTCCAGCTGGAGCGCCAGCAGACGCCCGTCGGTACCCAGCTCCACCACGTACTCGGCGATCTCGGTGGCGATCCGGCGCACCATCTCCAGCCGCTGCGCGACCGCGGAGACGTCCCGCACCGTCACCAGGTCCTCGATCTCCAGCGCGGAGAGCGTCCCGGCGACCTCGTCCAGGCGGAGCTTGTACCGCTCCAGCGTGGCCAGCGCCTGGTTGGCGCGGGAGAGGATGGCGGCCGAGTCCTCCAGGACCCGCCGCTGCCCGTCGACGTACAGCGCGATCAGCCGCATCGACTGGGACACCGAGACCACGGGGAAGCCGACCTGCTTGCTGACCCGGTCCGCCGTGCGGTGCCGGGTGCCGGTCTCCTCCGTGGGGATGGTCGGATCGGGCACCAGCTGCACGCCCGCCCGCAGGATCTTCGAGAAATCCGTCGACAGCACGATGCCGCCGTCGAGCTTGCACAGCTCGCGCAGCCGCGTCGCGCTGAACTCGACGTCCAGGACGAATCCGCCGGTGCACATCGTCTCGACGGTCTTGTCCCAGCCGAGCACGATCAGACCGCCGGTGTTGCCGCGCAGCACGCGCTCGAGGCCGTCGCGCAGCGCGGTGCCGGGCGCGACCGCGCTCAGCGAGGCGCGCATCAGCCCGTCGGCACCGGAGCTCCCACCGGACTTTCCGGGAGCTGAGGCCCGGTCGTTGGCTGCCACTGCTCTCCTCCGGTCGCAGACTTCTTCAGGCGCTCCCGCGACACGCACACTTCGCACGGACGGGCGAGACCGGGGCAAAGTCTACCGGCGGTCCTCACCCTCCTGCCGGGGCTCTCGCCGACGCGAGCGCGGCAGAACCCTCAGCGCGTCCGACATGTCGGCCACTTCGAGCACCTTCATTCCCTGAGGAACCTTCCCCGGATCGGCCGGGACCAGCGCATGTGTGAATCCGAGGCGGTGCGCTTCGGCCAGACGCCGCTGCACGCCGGTGACCCTCCTCACCTCTCCGGCCAGACCCACCTCGCCGATCGCCACGAGGTTCTTCGGCAGCGGGGTGTCGCTCGCCGCGGAGGCCAGCGCGAGGGCGATCGCCAGGTCCGCGGCGGGCTCGGAGAGCCGCACGCCGCCCACGGTGGCCGAGTAGATGTCCTGCTTGCCCAGCGCCTTGATCCGGCCGCGCTGCTCCAGCACGGCCAGCATCATCGAGACCCGGGAGGTCTCCAGGCCGGACGTGGTGCGCCGCGGGGTGGGGATCTGGGTGTCGACGGTCAGCGCCTGCACCTCGGCGACCAGCGGGCGACGGCCCTCCAGCGTGACCGTCAGACAGGTGCCCGGGACTGGCTCGTCCCGGCGGGTGAGGAAGAGCCCGGAGGGGTCGGCCAGGCCGGTGATGCCCTCGTCGTGCAGCTCGAAGCAGCCCACCTCGTCGGTGGTCCCGTACCGGTTCTTCACGCCGCGCACCAGCCGCAGCCGGGCGTGCCGGTCGCCCTCGAAGTTGAGGACCACGTCCACCAGGTGCTCCAGCAGGCGCGGACCGGCGATGCTGCCGTCCTTCGTCACGTGGCCGACCAGCAGGGTGGACATGCCGCGCTCCTTGGACGCGCGGATCAGCGCGCCCGCGACCTCGCGGACCTGCGCCATGCCGCCGGGCGCGCCGTCGATCTCCGGGGAGGCGACGGTCTGCACCGAGTCGAGGATCAGCAGGGAGGGCTGGACCGCCTCGATGTGGCCGAGCACCGTGGACAGGTCCGTCTCGGCGGCGAGGTAGAGGTCGTCGTGGATGGCGTGGATGCGGTCGGCACGCAGCCGGACCTGGCTGGCGGACTCCTCGCCCGTCACGTAGAGGGTGCGGTGCTCGGAGCTCGCCGACTTGGCCGCCACGTCCAGCAGCAGCGTGGACTTGCCGACGCCCGGCTCGCCCGCCACCAGCACCACGGCCCCGGGGACCAGGCCGCCACCGAGCACCCGGTCCAGCTCGGGGACGCCGGTGGTGCGGGCCGTGGCCTGCCGGCCGTCGACCTGGCCGATGGGGACGGCGGAGGTGGTGACCCGGCCGGGGGCGGTGGTGCGGACCGCGGGCGCGTTGCCGTACTCCTCGACGGTCCCCCACGCCTGGCATTCGGGGCAACGGCCCAGCCATTTGGCCGTCTGCCAGCCGCATTCCGTGCAGCGGTAGGACGGACGGTCCTTGGTCGACCTGGTGCGCGCAGCCATGCCGCACACCGTAACCGGCGGCACCGACAACGCCGACAACACCGTGCGCCCGCGTTCACGAAGGGGCAGGAACGGTCGGGCAGGGTGCGAAGAAACGTAAACGCACGTCCCCTTATGAGGGATCGTTTCACCCGAATGGATTAAAAGTGCTCAAGGATGCAGGAACGGTCGTCCGCGGGCCCCTACGGTCGCACGGGTGATGAGCAGCAGGCCGGAGACCCCCACCCGCACCACCGGCGCGCACCCGGCGCACGGTGAGGAGTGCGACCGGACCGTCCCCTCCGCGGCGGACGCCCGTGCGAGCGCTCCACGCATCCCCGCGCGCCGCGCGGACGCCTCCTTCCCGGAAGGGTGCGAACCGCACCTGGACGGGCTGTACACCTACAGCCTCTCGGTGCTCTGCGACCAGGACGCCGCGGCCTGTGCCGTCGGCGCGGTCCTCGCCGTCGCCGAGCGGCGCGGCGGCCGGGCGCCCGAGGGGGACGACCGGCGGGCCTGGCTCTACGCACTGGCCCGCTGGGCCTGTCTGCGGGAACTGGCCGAGAAGCGACGACGGCGGCACCAGCACCGGCACCGCGGGTCGCGGCGGGGCGCGGTGCCCGTCGCCGAGACGCCGGCGGTCGAGCCGTCACCCGAGGAGCGCGAGCGGCGCCGCTCCGAACTCGCCCGGCTGGCCTGGCCCGAGGCGGCCGGGGCCTCCGCGGAGCAGCGTGAGGCGCTGGAGCTGGCGGTGCGGCACGGACTGGCCGCCGAGGAGGTCGCCACCGTGCTGGGCCTCGCCCCGGCGGCCGCGCAGGACCTGCTGGCCTCGGCCGCCTGCGAGGTGGAGCGCACCCGCGCCGCGGTGGGGGCCGCGGAGTCCGGCCGGTGCCCGGGCGTGGTCCGGCTGACCGGGCAGGACGACGGGTGGGTGCTGAGCGAGGCGCTGCGCACCGAGCTGGTCCGTCACGTCGACGACTGTCCGCGGTGCCGCCGGGCCGCCGAGCGGGCGGTGCCGGGACGCTGGCCGGGGACCTCGGTCACTCCCGAGCGGCTGCCGGTGCTCCGGGCGCCACGGGCCGCCGTGCAGGCGGCGGCGCAGACCGCGCGGGGGCGGCGGGGGGCGGCCGGCGCTCCCCGGTTCGACCGGCGCGGGTTCCCGCTCGCGCCGCCCGACCACGAGGCGCGGCGGCACCGGATCAGGGGGCGGGCGGTGACCACGACGGTGGTCGCCACGGTGGTGGTGGCACCCGTTCTCGCGATGTGGGCGGCCGGAAGAGGCGCCCCGACAGGGGTGGAGGAAGGTTTCGGCAGCCCCGAGGACCGGGCGGCGACGGCGGCGGACACCGGCCCCGACGACATCGGCGCCACCGACGACGGCGGCTACGCGAACACCGCCAACGCGGTGCCGGGGAGCGGGGCGGCCACGCCGGAGAGGGGGCCGGACGTCTCGGTCGAGGTGATCGGCTCGCCGCCGCCGGGCGGACCGGGCGGCGGCGCGGGGGTGGGCGGTGCGGCGGACGGGCTGCGGGTCGCCGCGTTCGGCGCCGGCGACGTCACGTACGTCACGCTGACGGCGCCGGAGCGAGGCGGGCGGGAGGCCGCCTCGGTGCGGTGGCGGATGTCCACGGGGGTGTCCTGGCTGTACCTGAGCCGCTCCTCGGGCGTGCTGCGCCCGGGGGAGTCGGTGACCGTCCGGGTCCACGTGGACGCGCTGCGGGAGCCGGCCGGCGCGTGGCGGGCCACGGTGGGGGTCGAGCCGGGGGGTGCGGTGATCGTGATCCGGGGGGCGGGGGCGGGGGCGATGTCGCCGGGACCGGGTCCGGGTCCGGGACCGGGGGAGCCGGGGCCCGGGCGGCCGCCGCAGGAGCCGCCGCCGTCCTCGCCGGGGCCGACGTCGCCGCCTCCCGTCGACCCGGATCCGACGCCGTCTCCCTCCGACCCCTCCACGCCTCCGCCGTCCCCTTCCGGCCCGCCCTCCGGCGACCCGTCTCCCGGAGACACCTCGGCCCCGCCCTCGTCGGCACCGGTCCCGTCCGACCAGGCCCCGACGGCCCCGCCGTCCACCGGCTGACCGGCGTGCGGGCCGGCACGCGGCCGACCGGCGCCGTGGGGTCGGGCCGTGGGGTCGGACCGCCGGGTCCGTCGTGGGGCCGGGCCGTGGGGTCAGACCGCCGGGTCCGCCGGGTGGGGGGCGAAGAGGGGGGCGGCGAGACGGGCCTCGCAGAGTTCGACCAGGCGGTCGTACCCCGCCTTGCCCATCAACTCCGTGAGCTCCGCCCGGTAGGAGACGTACACCGGCTCCCCCGCCCCGTGCGCCGACCTCGCCGACGTGCACCACCAGTGCAGGTCGTGCCCGCCCGGGCCCCAGCCCCGCCGGTCGTACTCACCGATGGAGACCTGGAGCACCCGCGTGTCGTCGGGCCGGTCGATCCACTCGAAGGTCCGCCGCACCGGCAGCTGCCAGCACACGTCGGGCTTGGTCTCCAGCGGCTCGCGCCCCTCGCGCAGCGCCAGGATGTGCAGCGAGCAGCCCGCGCCGCCCTCGAAGCCGGGGCGGTTCTGGAAGATGCAGGAGCCCTGGTAGGGCCGGGTCTGCCGGGAGCCCTCGTCGTCCTCGGAGATCCAGCCGCCGAGGACGCCCTCCGCGTGGTGCTGCCAGATGTCCGGGGTGAGCCGCTCCACGAAACCGGCGACCCGCTGCTCGTCCTCCTCGTCGGAGAAGTGCGCGCCCAGCGAGCAGCAGCCGTCCGCGGCGCGGCCGGCCTGGATGCCGTGGCAGCCGCTGCCGAAGACGCAGTTCCAGCGCGAGGTCAGCCACGTCAGGTCGCAGCGGAAGACCTGCTCGTCGTCCGCCGGGTCGGGGAACTCCACCCACGCGCGCGGGAAGTCGAGCCCCTTCTCGTCGTCCTCGGCGACGGGCACCCCGATCAGCGGCAGGGCCGTCCGCTTCGAGGCCTTGGCCGTGGCCGTCCTGTGGTCCTTCGCCTTCTTCGTCTTGGGCACGCGTCCAAGGGTAAGTGGAGCCGTCACGACCGCACGGGCCCCGCGCTGCGCGAAACGTCGGGTTCCTCACAGTCGCCTCCTCCACAGTTCGGACGATTGCCGGGGCGGGCGCCGGTTACGTTTCCCGGTATGCGACTTGGTGTGCTCGACGTGGGCTCCAACACGGTCCACCTGCTGGTGGTCGACGCCCATCCCGGCGCGTGTCCGCTCCCCGCCCACTCGGTGAAGGAGGAGCTCCGGCTCGCCCAACTCCTCGACGAGGACGGGGCGGTGGGCCCCGCGGGCGTCGACCGGCTGATCCGGGTGGTGCGGGACGCGGCCCGCGCGGCCGAGGACAAGGGCGTCGAGGCGCTGCTGCCCTTCGCCACCTCCGCCGTGCGCGACGCCCGCAACGCCGACGAGGTGCTGGAACGCGTGCACCGGGAGACCGGCGTGGCCCTGCGGGTGCTGTCCGGGGAGGACGAGGCGAAGCTCACCTTCCTCGCCGCCCGCCGCTGGTTCGGCTGGTCGGCCGGACGCCTGCTGGTGCTGGACATCGGCGGCGGCTCGCTGGAGATCGCCTACGGCATCGACGAGGAACCCGACGCCGCCGTCTCGCTGCCCCTCGGCGCGGGCCGGCTCACCGGCGCGTGGCTGCCGAGCGACCCGCCGGGACCCGAGGAGATACGGGCGCTGCGGCGTCACGTCCGCACCGAGATAGCCCGGACCGTGGGCGAGTTCACCCGTCTCGGCAGCCCCGACCACGTGGTCGCCACCTCCAAGACCTTCCGGCAGCTGGCCCGCCTCGCCGGCGCGGCCCGCTCCGCCGAGGGCCTGTACGTCCAGCGGGAACTGACCCGGGACGCGCTGGAGGCGTGGGTGCCGAAGCTGGCGGCGATGACCGAGCAGGAGCGTGCCGAGTTGCCCGGCGTCGCCGAGGGACGGGCCGGTCAGCTGGTCGCCGGAGCGCTGGTCGCCGAGGCGGCCATGGACCTCTTCGGCGTCGAACGGGTCGAGATCTGCCCCTGGGCCCTGCGCGAGGGCGTCATCCTCCGCCGCCTCGACCACCTCCACCCCCTGGACCGCTGACCCGCCCCCGGTTCCGCGCCCCGCCCAGGTTCCGGTCCGTCCAGGTTCCGGGCCCACCGCCGGTTCTGCGGCCCGCCTCGGTTCCGGACCCGCCCCAGGTCCGCGCCCGCCCGGGTTCCGCGACCCGCCCAGGCTCCGGACCTGCTCCCGGCCGTGGCTCCGGGCCAGGGCCCCACAAGGGCGGGGGCCCTCTTCGGGGCAGGACCGCCCCCGCCGGGGTCGCCCCGGCCGAGCGGAACCCTGGTCCTGGCGATCGAAGCCCCCCGCACGGGCGGCACCCGGCAGCGGCGAGAACCTGCCCCTGGCCCGGGCCCCCGCCCTCGAACAGGCCCCGCCGAGGGCGAGCCCCAGGGACAGGACCCGCCCCCACCGGCGGTGAGGCCCGGGGCCAGGTCCGGGAAGTGGCACCGTCGCGGCCGGGAACCGACCCCGAGCCCCCGCCGCTTCCGCGCGCCTCCCGTACTCTTGCTGCCGTGGCAGAACCAGTCGTCCGCATCCCCGACGCGAAGGTCGCGCTGTCCACCGCCTCCGTCTATCCGGAGTCCACCGCGACGGCCTTCGAGATCGCCGCGCGCCTGGGCTACGACGGCGTCGAGGTCATGGTGTGGAACGACCCGATCAGCCAGGACATAGAGGCCCTGCGCCGCCTCAGCGACCACCACGGGATCCCGATCCTCGCCGTGCACGCCCCCTGCCTGCTGATCACGCAGCGGGTCTGGTCCAGCGACCCCTGGGTCCGCCTCCAGCGCGCCCGCTCCGCCGCCGAACGGCTGGGCGCCTCCACGGTCGTGGTGCACCCGCCGTTCCGCTGGCAGCGCCAGTACGCGCGTGACTTCGTGTCCGGCATCTGGCGGATGGCCGACGAGACGGACATCCGGTTCGCCGTGGAGAACATGTACCCCTGGCGCTACCGCGACCGGGAGATGCTCGCCTACGCCCCCGGCTGGGACCCCACCGACGAGGACTACCGTCACTTCACGATCGATCTCAGCCACACCGCCACGGCCCGCACCGACACCATGGCGATGATCGGCCGGATGGGTGACCGCCTGGGCCACGTGCACCTCGCCGACGGGAAGGGCTCGGCCAAGGACGAGCACCTGGTCCCCGGCCGTGGCGACCAGCCCTGCGCCGAACTCCTCGAGGGCCTCGCCGGCTCAGGCTTCGACGGCCACGTCGTCATCGAGGTCAACACCCGCCGCGCCATGTCCAACGCGGAGCGCGAGGCAGACCTCGCCGAGGCGCTGGCCTTCACCCGCCTCCACCTGGCCTCCCCGCTGCGGGTCAAGGGCCAGTGACCGCACAGCCGACCGGGCCACGCCGTGGCCGTGGCCGACCGCCCCGCGCCTCTGCCTCCGCCGAGACCCCGGCGGCCCGCGACCGCATCCTGACCGCCGCCCGCGAGGTGTTCGCCGAGCGCGGCTACGAGAAGGCCAGCGTGCGCGGCATCGCCAAGGCGGCCGACGTGGACCCCGCGCTGGTGCACCACTACTTCGGCACCAAGGAGCAGGTCTTCGAGTCCGCCGTGGAGGGCGCCTTCGCCCCCGTGCTGCGCACCCAGCCCCTGACCGACCTGCGTCCGGACCGCGCCGGGGAGCAGTTCGTCCGCATGTTCCTCGGCATCTGGGAGAACCCGGCGACCCGGGCCCCGCTGCTCGCCATCATCCGTTCCGCGGTCAGCAACGAGGCCGCCGCCGCGATCTTCCGCCGCCTGGTCGCCGGACTGGTGCTCAGCAAGGTCGCCAAGGAACTCGACGCCCCCGACGCGGAGCTGCGCGCCGAGCTGGCCGCCGCCCAGGTGGTGGGCGTGGTGATGCTGCGCTACGTGATCAAGGTCGAGCCGATCGCCTCCGCCGATCCGGAGGAACTGATCGCCCGCCTCGCCCCCGTCCTCCAGCACCACCTCACCGGCTCACCCGGCGCTCCCGCCGCCGGGTGAACCGAAGCGAGGGGCCGGCCGCGCGACCGGACGGCCGCGACGGGGCGCATCTCACGTCCCGCATTCCGGACAACCGTGTCCGACCGGTGGATGCCCGGCGTACTCTCGACAGGGCCAGTACTTCCTTAAGGAGCGAGCGACGATGCCCGAGCTGAGGTCCCGCACAGTCACCCACGGCCGCAACATGGCGGGCGCCCGCGCCCTTATGCGGGCCTCCGGTGTACCGGGTGCGGACATCGGCCGGAAGCCGATCATCGCCATCGCCAACTCCTTCACGGAGTTCGTGCCGGGTCACACCCACCTGCAGCCGGTCGGCCGCATCATCAGCGAGGCCGTCAAGGCGGCCGGCGGCATCCCGCGCGAGTTCAACACGATCGCCGTCGACGACGGCATCGCCATGGGCCACGGCGGCATGCTGTACTCCCTGCCCTCCCGCGACCTGATCGCGGACAGCGTGGAGTACATGGTCGAGGCGCACTGCGCCGACGCGATGATCTGCGTCTCCAACTGCGACAAGATCACCCCGGGCATGCTGATGGCCGCCCTGCGGCTGAACATTCCCACCGTCTTCGTCTCCGGCGGCCCGATGGAGTCCGGCCGGGCCACCCTGGTCGACGGCACCGTCCGCACCCTGGACCTGGTCGACGCCATCTCCGAGGCGGTCAACGACAAGGTCTCCGACGAGGACATCCTGCGCATCGAGGAGTCCGCCTGCCCCACCTGCGGCAGTTGCTCCGGCATGTTCACGGCCAACTCGATGAACTGCCTCACCGAGGCCATCGGCCTCTCCCTGCCGGGCAACGGCTCCGTCCTCGCCACCCACACCGCCCGCCGCGCCCTCTACGAGAGGGCCGCGAGCACGGTGATGGACCTGGTCGAGCGGTACTACGGCCAGGACGACGAGACGGCCCTGCCGCGCACCATCGCCTCCTTCTCCGCCTTCGAGAACGCGATGGCGCTCGACATCGCCATGGGCGGCTCCACCAACACGATCCTCCACCTGCTCGCCGCCGCCCACGAGGCCGGCGTCCCGTTCGGTCTTGAGCAGATCGACGCCGTCTCGCGCCGCGTCCCCTGCCTCGCCAAGGTCGCGCCGAACGTGGCGAAGGACCGCACGTACTACATGGAGGACGTGCACCGCGCCGGCGGCATCCCCGCGCTGCTCGGCGAGCTGCACCGGGCCGGTCTGCTCAACGAGGACGTCCACTCCGTGCACAGCTCGTCGCTGGACGACTGGCTGAAGACCTGGGACGTGCGCGGCGGCTCCCCGTCCGCCGAGGCCGTCGAGCTCTGGCACGCCGCCCCCGGCTGCGTCCGCTCCGCCGAGGCGTTCTCCCAGTCGGAGCGCTGGGAGGCGCTGGACGTCGACGCGGAGGGCGGCTGCATCCGCTCGGCGGCGCACGCCTACTCCAAGGACGGCGGCCTCGCCGTGCTGCGCGGCAACCTCGCGGTCGACGGCTGCGTGGTCAAGACGGCCGGCGTCGACGAGTCCATCTGGACCTTCGAGGGGCCCGCGGTGGTCTGCGACTCGCAGGAGGAGGCCGTCGAGAAGATCCTGAACAAGCAGATCACCGACGGCGACGTGGTCGTCATCCGCTACGAGGGCCCCAAGGGCGGCCCCGGCATGCAGGAGATGCTCTACCCGACGTCCTTCCTCAAGGGCCGCGGCCTGGGCAAGACCTGTGCGCTGATCACCGACGGGCGCTTCTCCGGCGGCACCTCCGGGCTGTCCATCGGGCACGCCTCCCCGGAGGCGGCGTCCGGCGGCACGATCGCGCTGGTCGAGAACGGTGACCGGATCCGCATCGACATCCCGGGCCGGTCCATCGAGCTGCTGGTCTCCGACGAGGAGCTGGCGCGCCGCGAGGAGGCGCTGGGCGGGCGGTACGCGCCGCGTGCCCGCGACCGCAAGGTGTCCGCGGCGCTGCGGGCCTACGCGGCGATGGCCACCAGCGCGGACAAGGGCGCGGTCCGCGACGTCACCCTCCTCGGCTGACGCCGTCCCGGCGGCGCGACCCCTCCGAGGGCGGTCGCGCCGCCGGATCAGTTCGTCTCCCCGCCTTGCGGGCCCGTTACGGCCGCCGTGAGCCCGAACGCCCCGGGACCAGGGCCCCAGGAAGCCGGAGCGTGCCGCTCCGGGCGGACCTCGCACCCGATCCCGCGCTCCGATTCCGCGCTCCGAGGTGCCGTGTACCAAGGCCTGTCCCGGTGCGCGGCCCCCGCGTGGCGGGCGTCCGCGCAGTTCCCCCGCACCCCTGCCGGGGCCCGGCGCGGTGCCCGGCAGTGTGAGGTGCGGCTCCGGTGCCCTCAGCGGTGGACCGGTGGCCGGGCCGTCTCCTCCTCCTCCTCCGGCTCCCGGACGAAGAGCGTCACCACCGCGCCCTCGGCGAACCCGCTCCGCCGCATCAGCGCGGCCGAGGCGGTGTTCTGCGACTCCACCTCCGTCACCACGGCGGCCGCTCCCGCCGCGAACAGACCCGCGCAGCACTCCTCCACCAGCCGACGGGCGATCTCCCGGCCCTGGTGACCGGGGTCGACCGCGATCCACTCCAGCAGACCCCGGTCGGCGCGCCGGTCGAACCCCAGGGAACCGAGCACGAACCCGGCGAGGCGTCCCTCGGCGAGCGCGATCCGGCAGGTCGATCCGTCGCCGTCGAGATGCCGGGCGACAGCCGACAGCGACCAGGACGTGTACGGCTTGACGGTGGTGTCGTACACGCGGCGGCCGAGGGCCAGAACTCCTGCGGCGTGCTCGACCGTCATGGGCGCCACGGTGATCCGGGCGGTGTCGGGCGACTCGGACATGGCCCCACGCCAGGACCGGGCGCCCCCTCCGGCACCTGGACGGCCGACCCTCCTCTTCCGTACGGAGCAACACCGATCGGTACGGCGCGGGCCGCGCGAACAGCATGGGCAGAAGGCGATCACGCTCCGATCGCCTTCCTCCTTCGAGCCGGAAGGCCCGCATGCCTACGCAACAACCCACACGCACCGGGTGGAGCCGCCTGGGACGCCTCGGCCGAGCCGTCGCGGGGGCCGCGGCTCTCGTCACCCTTCTGGCCGCCGCGCCTCCGGAGGTGCCGCCGGCCGAGCCCGGCACCTCCGTGGTGACCGTGAGGACCGGTGGCGACCGGATCGCCGACTCGGTCGTCGGTCCCCTGGCCGGCGTCCGGCTCGCCCTGTTCGCGAGCGAGGACGCCACCACCCCGGTGAACACCACCTGGGCCGTGTGCACCTCCGACGCCGACGGCGACTGCAACTTCGTGGTGCCCGGCACCGGCGACGGCGGCGCGAACGAGGGCGCGCGCTTCTGGGTCCGCCAGACCGGGGCGCCGGACGGCTGGTACACCAACCCCACGCTGCGGACCGGCGCGGGCAGCGGCTCCGGCTCGGTCGCCTCCCGCTACCAGTTCCGGACCCCGGCGCTGGAGGACGGCGAGACCTACTCGTCCACCCGCGACTTCATGTACAGCACGGACTACGCGAGCACCCCCTACGTGGCGTCCAGCGGCATCTGGCAGCAGTCCCGGGTCAACCCCGAACTGCCCGAGGACTGCGGACTGGACATCGCACTGATCCTCGACCTGTCGGCCTCGGTGGGCAGCGCGCTGCCCAGCCTCAAGGCCGCCGCGGACGGATTCACCGACGCCCTGACCGGCACCCCGTCCCGGCTGGCGCTGTTCTCCTTCGACCGCAACTCGCCGAGCACCGGCACGGCCAACCACCCCGAGCTCGTACCGGTGTCCACCGAAGCCGGCGCGGAGGAGTTCAAGGACCTCTACGCCGACTGGACGCTGGGCCGAGGCACGAACTGGGACCAGGGCCTGTACGCGGCGGCCAAGGCCGCACCGCACTACGACGCCGTCGTCGTGCTCACCGACGGCAACCCCACGTACTGGAACAATCCGGCCACCGGCGACGGCTCGCACACCCACTTCGCCGACGTGGAGGGCGGCATCTTCGCCGCCAACGCGGTGAAGGCGGAGGGCACCCGGGTCATCGCGGTCGGCGTGGGCCGGGGCGTCGAGGGGGTGTCCGGCCTGAACCTGCGGGCCATCTCCGGCACGGAGGCCTTCGACGGCACCAACCCGACCACCGCGGACTACTACCAGACCGCCAACTTCGAGGGCGCCGCCGACGCACTGCGCGACCTGGCCCTCGGCCACTGCGACGGCACCCTCACGGTCGTCAAGCAGATCGTGCCGCCGCAGAACACCGGCGAGGACGTCAGCGGCGCCACGGTGGCGGGCGCGGGCTGGGAGTTCACCGCCACGACCACCACCCCGGGCATCGGCGGACTGCCCGACACCGAGGAGACGACCGGCGACGGCACCGGCGCGGTGGTGTTCCAGCCCACCTATCCGGGCACCGTGGACAACGCCGCGGTGAACGTCACCGAGGCCCAGCAGGACGGCTACACCGTGGTGACCCAGGGCGGGCGCAACGCCGTGTGCGTCAACCTCGACGACGACTCCCCGGTGGAGGTGACCAACACCGGCGCGGCCGGCGGCCCGGGCTTCACGCTCGACCTGCCTCGTCAGGCCGCCGTCAGCTGCACCGTCTACAACCGGGCGCAGGAGGACGAGGAGGCCGACGTCACCGCCGACAAGGAGTGGTCGATCGACGGGACCGTGTACGAGCACGCGGACCGCCCCGACGGCTTCGACGCCGACCTCACCCTGACCGGCCCGGGTACGGCCGGGGCCACCGGCCAGGACTGGGGCGTCGCCCGTGAGGGCTACACGGTCGGCGACACGGTGACGATCGCGGAGACCACGCAGGTCCCCGACGACTGCACCGTGACCGGCCGGCGGATCGTCCTGGCGAACGGACGCCCGGTCGACGCGGCGCTGCCCTACCGCGCCGAGCTGACCCAGGCGTCCAGCACCTACACGGTGCGCAACACGGTGACCTGCGACGACGACTCCGACACCAGCCTCACCCTGGTCAAGCGCGTGGTCGGCAAGCACGGCGACGCCGAG
Organism: Streptomyces sp. NPDC056600; assembly: GCF_042792855.1. Lineage (NCBI taxonomy): Bacteria > Bacillati > Actinomycetota > Actinomycetes > Kitasatosporales > Streptomycetaceae > Streptomyces > Streptomyces sp. NPDC056600. The sequence goes on along the minus strand of NZ_JBHTVQ010000024.1, from coordinate 6,999 downwards.
CCGGAGGACTGGACCCTGACCGCCGACGGCCCCGAGCGCCTGGCCGGCCCCAGCGGCAGCGAGCAGGTCACGGACGTGGCGGTGCCCCCGGGCACCTACACCCTCGGCGAGTCCGGCGGCCCCGCCGGCTACCGCCCGGTCGGCTGGGACTGCGTGACCGACGAGGGCGACCGGCTGCCGGTCCGCGGGGACCGGGTGACCGTCCCCGAGGGCTCCTCGGTGACCTGCACGCTCACCAACAAGAAGAAGTCCGGCCACCACGGCGGTCACGGCAAGCCCGGCCACCACGGACCGGGCCACGGGGGCGGCGGTGACCGGCCGGACGACACCGTGTGCCGCTGGTTCCCGCTGTTCGACGAGATGGACATGATGGCGTGGCTCTGCCGCTGACCCGGTGAGCACGTGACGGACACCCGGGGCCCGGGGCCCGCCCGACGGCGGCCGGGCCCCGGACGCCTGCCTCCCCACGCACCCCGCGAGGCTCGCCCGCTCCGGAATGAGGAATTCCCGCGCAGGAATTGCGAGACTTCCGCCCCAGGAATCCCAACCACTGAAAAACAGCCACGGCCCTCACCCGGCGTCCCCACCATGGGCACATGACCTCGCCCACCGCGCGCTCCGTGCCGTACGAGTCCCTGGTCCAGGCCCACGCCGAGCGGGCCCGCTCCTTCAACGGCGCGGCCGCCGTCTACGCCGCCGCGCGCCCGTCCTACCCGTCCGCCCTGCTGGACGCCGTCGAAGAACTGGCGGGCCGCCCCGTCGAGGGTGCCCGGGTGGCCGACGTCGGGGCCGGCACCGGCATCTCCACCGCGCTCCTGCGCGCCCGCGGCGCCCGCGTCGTGGCCGTGGAGCCGGGTGACGGCATGGCCGCCCAGTTCCGCCGCGCCCTCCCGGACGCGTCACTGGTCAGGGGGGACGGCAACCACCTCCCGCTGGCCTCCGGCTCCGCGGACCTGATCACCTACGCCCAGTCCTGGCACTGGACCGACCCCGCGCACTCCTTCCCGGAGGCCATGCGCGTCCTGCGCCCCGGCGGCGCGCTCGCCCTCTGGTGGAACACCGACGCCCAGGACGTCCCGTGGATCGCCGAACAGGCCGAACGCATCCGGCAGCACTTCGGCGACGCCCGCGCCAACAAGTCCGGCGGCGGCACCCGCACTCTCGAGAAGGACCTGCATTTCGCCGGCGCCCCGTTCCCGCCCGCTCCCGACCGGATCGGCCGCCGCGTCGTGCGGTGGAGCCGCCGGGTGCCCGTCGACACCCACCTGACCAACATCGCCAGCCACTCCCTCTTCATCCTGCACGGCGAGGAATCCACCCGCGCCTTCCTCGACCAGGAGCGGATCTGTCTCCACGAGGTCTTCCCGGACGACGTCGTCGAGGAGGTCTACGACGTGCTGCTCCTGGTCGTCACCGCGCCCTGAGCGCACCGAGCACCCGGACGGGGCCGGAGCACCCGTCAGCGCGGGCCACCAAGCCCCGCCCGGCGCCGTCCCACCCCGAGGCCGCCGCGCGAATCCGCGCGGCGGCCTTGACGTGTCCGGACCGGGGGAGAAGTATTCATCACATGATGAATAAAGAGCCCGGTCCGGCGATCCGGGCCACCGGCCTCACCGCCGTCCGGGGCCCCCGCACCGTGCTGCGCGACCTCGACTTCACCGTGCCCGCCGGCCGCATCACCGGCCTCCTCGGCCCCTCGGGCTGCGGGAAGTCCACCCTGATGCGCGCCGTCATGGGCACCCAGGCCAAGGTCTCCGGAGACCTCCAGGTCCTCGGCCGGCCGGCCGGCCACCCCTCCCTGCGGGCACGCATCGGCTACGTCACCCAGGCCCCCGCCGTCTTCGACGACCTGACCGTCCGGCAGAACCTGGAGTACTTCGCCGCCGTCCTCGACCCGGGCCGCCGCGCCGCCGCCCGCCGCGAGGAGAACGTCACCCGCGCCATCCGCGACGTGGACCTCACCAGCCACGCCGACGCCCTGGCCGCCAACCTCTCCGGGGGCCAGCGCAGCCGCGTCTCCCTCGCCGTCGCCCTGCTCGGCGCCCCCGAACTCCTGGTCCTGGACGAACCCACCGTCGGCCTCGACCCGGTGCTGCGCCGCGACCTCTGGGACCTCTTCCACGCCCTCGCGGCCGACCGCGGCGCAAGCCTGCTGGTCTCCTCCCACGTCATGGACGAGGCCGAGCGCTGCCACGGGCTGCTGCTGATGCGCGAGGGCGAGATCCTCGCCCAGGACAGCCCCGACGCGCTGAGGGCCCGCACCGGCGCCGACACCGTCGAGGCGGCCTTCCTCACCCTGATCGACCAGGCCGCCGACGCCGCCCCCGCGGCCACCCGGTCCCACAGCCAGGAGACGTCCCGATGAGCACCCCGCCCCTCAGCCCCGCCAGGACCGTCGCCACCGCCGCCCGCGTCCTGCGCCAGTTGCGCAACGACCCCCGCACCATCGCCCTGCTGCTCCTGGTGCCCTGCCTCCTGCTGCTCCTGCTCCGCTACGTCTTCGACGGCAGCCCGCAGACCTTCGACAACATCGGCGCCTCGCTGCTCGGCATCTTCCCGCTCATCACGATGTTCCTGGTCACCAGCATCGCCACCCTGCGCGAACGCACCTCCGGCACCCTGGAACGGCTCCTCGCCATGCCGCTCGGCAAGGCCGACTTCATCGCCGGCTACGCCCTCGCCTTCGGCACCCTGGCCGTCGTCCAGTCGCTGCTCACCACCGGCCTCGCCGTCTGGGGCCTGGGCCTCGACGTCACCGGCTCGCCCTGGCTGCTGCTCCTGGTGGCCCTGCTCGACGCGATCCTGGGCACCGCCCTCGGTCTCTTCGTCTCCGCCTTCGCCGCCTCGGAGTTCCAGGCCGTCCAGTTCATGCCGGCCGTGATCTTCCCCCAGCTCCTGCTGTGCGGCCTGTTCACCCCGCGCGACCAGATGCAGCCCGTCCTCGAGGCCGTCTCCAACGTGCTGCCCATGTCGTACGCCGTCGACGGCATGAACGAGGTCCAGCAGCACGCCGGGATCACCGGAGACTTCGTCCGCGACGTCATCGTCATGGTGGGCTGCGCGTTCCTGGTCCTCGCCGTCGGCGCCGCGACCCTCCGCCGCCGCACGGCCTGACGCCCTGCCGCTCCGGGGAGGGCGGCCGCAACGACCGGGAGGGCGGCCGCCCGGCCGTTCCGCCTGGCGGACGTGCGCGGTGTTCCCCCGGCCCCGGTGCGAGGATGGCCAGGGACGACGCGCAACTCCCCGGAGGGCACCACCCACATGAGCCAGAAAGTCGCAGTCCTCGGCACCGGCAAGATCGGCGAAGCCCTGCTCAGCGGAATGATCCGGGGCGGCTGGAACCCTGCCGACCTGCTGGTCACCGCCCGCCGCCCCGAGCGCGCGGAGGAGCTCCGCACCCGCTACGGCGTCACCCCGGTCGGCAACCCCGAGGCCGCCAAGTCGGCCGACACCCTCATCCTGACCGTCAAGCCGCAGGACATGGGCGCCCTGGTCGAGGAGCTCGCCCCGCACGTCCCCGCCGACCGCCTGGTCATCAGCGGCGCCGCCGGCATCACCACCGCCTTCCTGGAGGAGCGCCTCCCGGCCGGTGTCCCGGTGGTCCGCGTCATGCCCAACACGCCCGCCCTGGTCGACGAGGCCATGTCCGTGATCTCCGCCGGCAGCCACGCCACCGCGGCGCACGTCGAGACCGCCGAGCAGATCTTCGGCTCCGTGGGCAAGACGCTCCGCGTCCCCGAGTCGCAGCAGGACGCCTGCACGGCCCTGTCCGGCTCCGGCCCGGCGTACTTCTACTACCTCGTCGAGGCCATGACCGACGCCGGCATCCTGCTCGGCCTGCCCCGCGACAAGGCGCACGACCTGATCGTCCAGTCGGCCATCGGCGCCGCCGTCATGCTGCGGGACAGCGGCGAACACCCGGTCAAGCTCCGCGAGAACGTCACCTCCCCCGCGGGCACCACCATCAGCGCCATCCGCGAACTGGAGAACCACGGCGTCCGCGCCGCCCTGATCGCCGCGCTGGAGGCCGCCCGCGACCGCAGCCGCGAACTCGCCTCCGGCAACGGCAACTGACGCACGCACCCCGCGGGGGTGTCCGGGGGCGGACGGCCGGTCCACCCCCGGACGGGCCGCGCACGTCAGACCGGCGGCAGCAGCCCGATCGCCCGGTACGCCGTGTCCACCACGGGCCGCGCCATCGCCCGCGCCCGCTCGGCCCCGGCCCGCAGGACGCCGTCCACGTACGCCGGGTCCGCGCACAGCTCCGCGTGCCGCTCCCGCACCGGCCGCAGCGCCTCCACCACGGCGTCGGCGACGTCCTTCTTCAACTGCCCGTATCCGCTGTACCTGCCGGCCAGCGCGGCCGGCTCCTCCCCGGTACAGGCGGCGAGGACGTCCAGCAGATTGGCGACCCCGGGCCGCTGCGCCCGGTCGTACTCGACCGGCCGCCCGCCGGGCCCGCTGTCGGTGACCGCGCGCATCACCTTCTGCCGCACCACCTCCGGCTCGTCCAGCAACCGCACCACACCCTGCCCGGACAGGTCGGACTTCCCCATCTTGGAACCGGGCTCCTGCAGGTTCATCACCCGCGCCCCCACCCGGGGAAGCGTGACCTTCGGGACGACGAAGGTGTGGCCGTACCGCTGGTTGAACCGCTCCGCGAGCGTGCGCGCCAACTCGACGTGCTGTTTCTGGTCCTCGCCCACCGGCACCTCGTCGGTGGCGTAGGCCAGGATGTCCGCCGCCATCAGCACCGGATAGGTGAGCAGGGACAGCCGGACGCCGGCCCCCCTCTCCTCCTGGCGCCGGGCCTTCTCCTTGTACTGGATCATCCGCCGCATCTCACCGTCCGTGGCCACGCACTCCAGCAGGTACGAGAGTCGTGCGTGCTCCTCCACGTGGCTCTGCACGAAGAGCGTGCAGACGTCCGGGTCGAGGCCGGACGCCAGCAGCAGGGTGGCCGTCTGCCGGGTCAGCCGGCGCAGTCGCGCCGGGTCGTGCTCCACGGTCAGGGCGTGCAGATCGACCACGCAGAACAGGGCGTCCGCCCGGTGTTGGTCGACGGCAGCCCACCGGCGCACCGCCCCGAGGTAGTTGCCCAGGGTCAGGTGCCCCGACGGCTGGACCCCGCTGAACACTCGCTTCATCGCTCGACCTCCCGGTCGTCCGGGCCGCGGCCCCGGTGACCGTCTCGGGAGGGAGGTACGAGAAACGGCCGCCGGGATCCGGCGGCCGCTGCTGATCGCATGCGTGAGGACGGGCCGCCGTCAGGCGGCCCACCAGCTCTGGGTGCACGCATGCGCTGTGGTCACGAGGACAGGCTAGGTCTCCGAGGGCCCCTGCGCAGGCGGTTTGACACCACCCGACGTGATCCGTAAGGTTCTCCGAGTTGTCCGACGTGAGCACCGACCCCGGTCGGCCCCGGACAGCCACTCCACAAGCACCAACCAGCCACCACGGCGTTTTCCTGTCGTGCGTGCCGGCGCGTGCATTGCGGATTGCAGGATTCACCACTCGCTCGTGAGAGCGAGACCTCCGATTGGCTTCGGGGGCCACGAATCCGCTAATGTCTCACCGGTCGGAAGGGCGAACAGCCCCGAAGACAACCCCCTCTGACTGGGAATCAGGCGCCGAAAGGTTCTGATAGAGTCGGAACCGCCGGAAAGGGGCAGCGCCGAAAGGCGAAGGACCTGGAAAGCACCGAGGAAATCGGAACGGAAACGGTCTGATAGAGTCGGAAACGAAGGAAGCGCCCGGAGGAAAGCCCGCGAGGGTCGGTACAAAGGAAGCGTCCGCACCTTGAGAACTCAACAGCGTGCCAAAAGTCAACGCCAGATATGTTGATACCCCGTCTCCTTCGGAGACGAGGTTCCTTTGAAAAAACACAGCGAGGACGCTGTGAACCGTCGAGCTTATTCCGCTCGCGGTTCCGCTCATCGTGGTGTCACCCGATTACGGGTAAACATTCACGGAGAGTTTGATCCTGGCTCAGGACGAACGCTGGCGGCGTGCTTAACACATGCAAGTCGAACGATGAACCACTTCGGTGGGGATTAGTGGCGAACGGGTGAGTAACACGTGGGCAATCTGCCCTTCACTCTGGGACAAGCCCTGGAAACGGGGTCTAATACCGGATACGACCTGCCAAGGCATCTTGGCGGGTGGAAAGCTCCGGCGGTGAAGGATGAGCCCGCGGCCTATCAGCTTGTTGGTGAGGTAACGGCTCACCAAGGCGACGACGGGTAGCCGGCCTGAGAGGGCGACCGGCCACACTGGGACTGAGACACGGCCCAGACTCCTACGGGAGGCAGCAGTGGGGAATATTGCACAATGGGCGAAAGCCTGATGCAGCGACGCCGCGTGAGGGATGACGGCCTTCGGGTTGTAAACCTCTTTCAGCAGGGAAGAAGCGAAAGTGACGGTACCTGCAGAAGAAGCGCCGGCTAACTACGTGCCAGCAGCCGCGGTAATACGTAGGGCGCAAGCGTTGTCCGGAATTATTGGGCGTAAAGAGCTCGTAGGCGGCTTGTCACGTCGGTTGTGAAAGCCCGGGGCTTAACCCCGGGTCTGCAGTCGATACGGGCAGGCTAGAGTTCGGTAGGGGAGATCGGAATTCCTGGTGTAGCGGTGAAATGCGCAGATATCAGGAGGAACACCGGTGGCGAAGGCGGATCTCTGGGCCGATACTGACGCTGAGGAGCGAAAGCGTGGGGAGCGAACAGGATTAGATACCCTGGTAGTCCACGCCGTAAACGGTGGGCACTAGGTGTGGGCAACATTCCACGTTGTCCGTGCCGCAGCTAACGCATTAAGTGCCCCGCCTGGGGAGTACGGCCGCAAGGCTAAAACTCAAAGGAATTGACGGGGGCCCGCACAAGCGGCGGAGCATGTGGCTTAATTCGACGCAACGCGAAGAACCTTACCAAGGCTTGACATACACCGGAAAGCATCAGAGATGGTGCCCCCCTTGTGGTCGGTGTACAGGTGGTGCATGGCTGT
>NZ_JBHTVQ010000023.1:0-94099 GCF_042792855.1 Streptomyces sp. NPDC056600 | reverse complement strand
CCCATGTCCGTCCGTCCACCGCGACGGCCGTGATCGTCGGCGACCTGACCGGCATCGACCTGGACGCGCTGCTGGCGGAGACCCTCGGCGACTGGTCGGGCGACGCCGGCCGGACCCGCCCGGTGCCGCCCATCACCGCGAACGACACCGGCCGCGTCGTGATCGTGGACCGGCCCGGCGCGGTCCAGACCCAGCTGCGCCCGGCCTGCCGCCGGGCGCGGGGGTCAGCCGGTCATCGCCCGGGCGGCCTCGTAGACGCCGAAGACCGCGAGGGCCAGCGGGACCAGGGTCAACAGGACGAAGGACTCCGCGATCTCCAGGAACCGCCCCCAGAACGGGGTCGGGCCGCCGCGCGGGGCGATCAGGCCGATGCCGGTGATCAGCGCCGTCGCGGCGGCGACGGCGGCGACCAGCCACAGGGTGCGCAGTTCCAGGGCGGACGGGTCGGCGGTGGCCGGCGGGTTGAGCGCGAGCCCGAGGCCGAGCAGCACCAGGGAGGCGAGGCCGGCCGCGAGCAGCGGACCCACCTGGGCGGTGTAGCGGAACAGGGTGGCACGCATGATCAGCGCGATGCCGGTGGCCAGCGCGAGGAGCCGCGCCCACAGGCCGTCGGAGAAGCCGAGCACCGCGCAGGCGACGACGGCGACCAGGGCGCAGCCTCCGACGAGGCCGACGAGCAGTTCGTGGCCGCGGCGGGTGCGCTCCTCGATGCGGTGCAGGTCGACCGGTTCCTGCGGCTCGGTCGCCGGCGTGCCGTAGGCGCTCGCGGTACCGGTCTGCGGCGGGTCGAAGCCGATGGGGAGGCGGGCGAAGCGCAGGGACACGCCGGGCAGGAAGGCGAGGGCGCCGACGGCGAGCGGGGCGCACAGGGCGGCCGTCTCGGTGGCGTTCCAGCGCAGCGCGAGCGCGGCGAACAGGGTGGCCACGCCGATCGCGGAGGCGACCACGCAGGCCACGAAGGGGCCGTCGCCGCGCGGGGAGCACAGTGTCAGGACCACGGCGGCGACCAGGACGGCGGCGCAGGCCAGCAGGACCTGGAGCTTGCCGATGCCGGTGCCGTCGGCGAGCGGCAGCAGGCCGGAGCCGGCGACGCCCATGTTGGGCAGCGCCCCCAGGCCGAGCGCGAGGGCGGCCTGGCGGTCGTCGTAGACGCGGGCGCGGACGCAGGCCAGGACGACGAGGACCACGCCGGCGATGGCGGCGAGGACGCCCGGCAGGCCGTGCATGTCGTGGCCGGGGTGCGAGGTCCAGGCGACGAAGGCGAGCAGGGCGGGCAGCACTCCCCCGGCGACCAGGCCGCCGGTGCGGGTGAGGTCGCCGGACCACAGGGTGTGGTCGCGGGAGACGGCGGAGGCGACGGCCTCGGAGACGTCGTCGAAGACGGCGGGCGGCAGCGAGGCGGAGAAGGGCCGCAGGGTGAGCAGCTCGCCGTCGAGGATGCGCTGGGCCGCGAAGGAGCGGGCGCTGTCGAGGACGGTGCCGTCGCGGCGGACGAGGTGGTAGCCGACGGGCGCCCCTTCGGCGGGGCTCTGCCGGGAGAGCCTGAGGATCTCCGGGTAGAGGTCGGCGACCGGGATGTCGTCGGGCAGTGCCACGTCGATGCGGCTGTCGGGCGCGACGATGGTGACCCGGCAGAAGCCGAGTCCGGAGGCGGCGCCCGTTCCGGACGGGCCCGCGGGTCCGGGACCGGCCTGTCCGGTGGCCGGCGCGGAGGCCGTGGTGCTCACCTTCTGCTCCCCCTCGGTGGTGGTGTGCGGTGGTGGTCTGCGGTGGCGCGTGCGCGTGACGGATTCGTGTGGCGGGTGCGGCGGTCCGGTGACCGCGGAGGGCGTGTGGGCGTCCCCGCGGCGGCCGAACGTCCGTGTTGTCCGGTGTCGTTCACGTGTGTCCGCGCCAACCTGCGGCCCTGGCCGTCCGGTCGGGGCGAACATCCGGCACCATACCGCTCACCGGTGCTGCGTGGACTCAGTAGGATCACGCCGCGGCCCGCATACCCGGACCACGGGGAGCCCTGGACAACGGCAGGGCCCGGCAAGGGGATTGGTGACCAGTGAGCCACATCGTCGTGAAGCGTCCGCCGAGGGCGCTGCCGTCCGAGGTGCCCACGGAAGAGATCGTGCTGCAGCCACCGCCGGAGTTGCCGCGCGGGCATCAGGAGAGCGTGCTGATGCAGCTGCTGCCGACGCTCGGCATGGGCGGTTCGGTGGTGTTCTTCTTCATGAGCGACAAGCCGTTCATGAAGATCATGGGCATGGTGATGATCGCCTCGACGATCGCCATGTCGGTGGCGATGGTGGTGCGGTTCCGGCGGGGCAACCAGGGACAGCTGGCCGACCTGCGGCGTGACTACCTGGGCTATCTGACGATGACCCGGCAGCGCGCGGTGGACACCGCGAACGCGCAGCGGGACGCCCAGTACTACCTGCACCCCTCCCCCGAGCAGCTGTGGGCGCTGGTCGCCGAGGGCAGCCGGGTGTGGGAGCGGCGGCCGGGCGACGAGGACTTCGCGCAGGTGCGGATCGGCCTGGGCCCGCAGCAGCTGGCGTCGCCGCTGATCGCTCCGCAGACCGGGCCGGTGGACCAGTTGGAGCCGTTGGCCGCGGGCGCGATGCAGCGGTTCGTGGCGGTGCACTCGACGCTGGAGGACCTGCCGATGGCGGTGTCCCTGCGGGCGTTCCACCGGGTGACGGTGAGCGGCGAGCAGGAGTCGGTGCGCGCCCTGGTGCGGGCCATGACGGGGGCGCTGACCTCGCTGCACTCCCCGGAGGACATGGTGCTGGCGGTGGCCGCGGGCCAGGGCGCGCTGGAGCACTGGGAGTGGGCGAAGTGGCTGCCGCACGCCCAGGCTCCCGGCGCTCCGGACGGGGCGGGTTCGCGTCGGCTGATCTCCGGGGATCCGCGCGTGCTGGAGGACCTGCTGTCGGGCAGCCTGTCGGGACGGCCCCGGTTCCATCCGGCGGCTCCCCCGCTGCCGGAGACGCCGCATCTGGTGCTGGTGCTGGACGGGGTGTCGCTGCCCCACGACTCGGTGCTGGCGAGCCCGGAGGGGCTGCAGGGCGTCACGCTGATCGAGGTGGTGCCGGGCGAGCAGGTGGGCGCTCCGGGCGACCTGGCGATGTCGGTGCACCCGTCGTCGCTGCGGCTGGAGTCGGCGCACGGCGCGGTGTACGAGGGGACGCCGGACACCATGTCGTACGCGTCGGCCGAGGCGCTGGCGCGGCAGCTGGCTCCGCTGCGGATGGCGTCGGGCGGTGACGACGACGAACCGCTTCTGGCGAACCTGGAGTTCACCGACCTGCTGAATCTGGGCGACGCCGCCTCGGTGGACCCGAAGCGGACCTGGCGGCCGCGGGCGCTGGCGGAGCGGCTGCGGGTGCCGATCGGCCTCGGCGAGGACGGCCGTCCGGTGATGCTGGACCTGAAGGAGGCCGCGCAGGAGGGCATGGGCCCGCACGGCCTGTGCGTGGGCGCGACCGGTTCCGGCAAGTCGGAGCTGCTGCGCACCCTGGTGCTGGGCCTGGCGGTCACGCACTCGTCGGAGACGCTGAACTTCGTGCTCGCCGACTTCAAGGGCGGCGCGACCTTCGCCGGCATGGCGCGGATGCCGCACGTGGCGGCGGTGATCACCAACCTGGCGGACGACCTGACGCTGGTGGACCGGATGGGCGACTCCATCCGCGGTGAGCTCAACCGCCGGCAGGAGATGCTGCGCGACGCGGGCAACTACGCCAACATCCACGACTACGAGAAGGCCCGCGCGGCGGGCGCCCCGCTGCAGCCGATCCCCTCGCTGGTGCTGGTCATCGACGAGTTCAGCGAACTGCTGAGCGCGAAGCCGGACTTCATCGAGATGTTCGTGCAGATCGGCCGTATCGGCCGCTCCCTCGGCGTGCATCTGCTGCTGGCCTCGCAGCGTCTGGAGGAGGGACGGCTGCGCGGTCTGGAGACGTACCTGTCGTACCGGATCGGTCTGCGGACGTTCTCGGCGGCGGAGTCGCGGGCGGCGCTGGGCGTTCCGGACGCCTACGAGCTGCCGAACGTGCCGGGTTCCGGGTTCCTGAAGTTCGGCACCGACGAGATGGTGCGGTTCAAGGCGGCCTACGTCTCCGGCGTCCACCGTTCGGGGGCGCAGCAGGCGGCGCTGGCCGGCGGGTCGCTGCCGGTGGACCGGCGGCCGGTGCTGTTCACGGCGGCCGAGGTGCCGGTGCGCTACGCGCAGGTGCCGCGGCAGCGGACCGTGTCCGAGAGCGCGGGCGGCGACGACGCGCTGGCGGACACGGTGCTGGACGTGATCGTGAAGCGGCTGGAGGCGCAGGGGCCGGCGGCGCACCAGGTGTGGCTGCCGCCGTTGGACAGTCCGCCGTCGCTGGATGGTCTGCTGCCGGGTCTGACGGCCGTGGAGGGCCGTGGCCTCACCCAGCCCGGTTACGAGGGCGCGGGGCGTCTGGTGGTGCCGGTGGGCATCGTCGACAAGCCGTACGAGCAGCGGCGTGATCCGCTGTGGGTGGACTTCTCGGGCGCGGCCGGTCACATGCAGATCCTGGGCGGTCCGCAGTCCGGCAAGTCGACGCTGCTGCGCGCGCTGGTGTCGTCGTTCGCGCTGACCCACACCCCGCAGGAGGTGCAGTTCTACGGGCTGGACTTCGGTGGCGGCGGCATGGTGTCCATCGAGGGGCTGCCCCATGTGGGCGGCGTGGCCTCGCGGCTGGATCCGGAGCGGGTGCGGCGCACGGTGGCCGAGGTGTACGGCGTGCTGAACCGGCGTGAGGAGTACTTCCGGGCGGCGGGCATCCCGTCGATCGCGGAGTTCCGCCAGCGGCGGGCGCGCGGCACCATCTCGATGACGGACCAGCCGTGGGGCGACGTCTTCCTGCTGATCGACGGCTGGGGCAACTTCAAGGGCGAGTACGAGGCGCTGGAGCCGATCGTGCTGGAGATCGCGGCGCGCGGTCTGGGTTACGGCGTCCACCTGGTGCTCACCGCCTCGCGGTCGATGGAGGTCCGCTCGAACCTCAAGGACCAGCTGATGAACCGCCTCGAGCTGAGGCTCGGCGACCCGATGGACTCGGAGTTCGACCGCAAGGTGGCGGCGAACGTGCCGTCGGGCGTCCCGGGCCGCGGTCAGTCGCCGCAGAAGCTGCACTTCATGGCGGCGGTGCCGCGCATCGACGGTCTGACCTCGGACTCGGACCTGGCGGACGCCACGGCGGCGCTGGCCTCCGAGGTGACCCGGCACTGGAAGGCGCCGGGGGCGCCCAAGGTGCGGCTGCTGCCGCGCCGGCTGCCTCTGGCGGAGCTGCCGGCCGGCGACCGCTTCCCGGAGCGGGGCGTGGCGTTCGGGCTGGACGAGAACACGCTGGAGCCGGTGTTCGTCGACTTCGACCAGGATCCGTTCTTCCTGGTCTTCGGCGAGAGCGAGTCCGGCAAGTCGAACCTGCTGCGGCTGCTGATCAAGCAGCTCACGCAGCGGTATCCGGGCGACGCGTGCAAGCTGTTCGTGGTCGACAACCGGCGTTCGCTGCTGGACGTGACGCCCGACTCGCACCTGGCCGAGTACATCCCGATGTCCAACACGATGGACCATCACATGGCGGCGCTGGCGGACCTGATGCGGCGCCGTTCGCCCACCGCCGACGTCACCGCGCAGCAGCTGCGGGACCGCAGCTGGTGGAGCGGGCCGAACGTGTTCGTGGTCGTCGACGACTACGACCTGGTGTCGACCTCGCAGGGCAACCCGCTGGCCGGGCTGACCGAGCACCTGCCGTTCGCACGCGACGTGGGCGTGCGGTTCATCATCGCCCGCTCCACCGCGGGCGCCGGGCGGGCGGGCTACGAGGCGTTCATCCAGCGGATCAAGGAGCTGGGCGCCCAGGGCCTGGTGCTGGCGGGCGACCCCGGCGAGGGCGACCTGCTCGGCGGGGTGCGGCCCCGGCCGATGCCGGCGGGGCGGGGCGTGTTCGTCTCGCGCCGGCGCGGCAAGCCGCTGGTCCAGACGGGACTCGTGCCGGAGGGGACGTACTGATGGGCGGCCTGATGGTGTTCGGGATCCTGGTCGCGCTGATACCCGGCGTGCTGGGGCTCCTCGACCAGAAGAAGATGTGGTGGCGCTTCCAGGCGAAGAACTACGCCCACCCGGAGCACAACGAGCCTTCGGAAGGGGCATACCGACGGCAGCGGGTCGCGCTGATCTGCTGCTCGCTGGGATTCGTGGCGCTGATCGTCTGGCTGTGGGCGACCGCGCCGTCACCGAGCTGAATCGGGGGAGATCTTCATGGCATGGGACGAGTGGGAGCAGCTGAAGTCCGACGCGGCGGAACGCGCCTCGGGCAACATGCGGCTGAACCGGCTGCCGGACGACATGGGCGGCGGCTCCGGCCGGCCACCGTCGTCGGCGGGTGACCTGGAGGTCCACCAGAAGGACCTGGTCGCCATCGGCAAGGAGGCGCACACCCTCTACGACCAACTGTGGGACAAGGCCCGCCTCAAGGAGGCCGTCGACGGCGCCGCCCGCGACCTCACCGGCCAGGGCTTCGCGCTGGGTTCCGGGCTGAGCCACGTGTCGCTGAGGTGGAGCACGCAGCTGAACTCGCTGCTCGACGCCTGTGCGCACATCAGCAACCACATGCAGGTGACGCGCAAGATCCACGCCAACGACGAGGACTACATCCTGCGTCAGATGAGCAGCATCACCGCCTTGGACGCGGGCTTCGACGAGCGGGCCGGTGACCCCGGGAAGCCGAACCCGATCTACGGCGACGACAAGAAGAAGTGACGGGGGAGCTGCCATGGATCTGAACGCGCTGCGTTTCGCCAACTTCTCCCAGCTCGACGCCGCCGTCGAGGAGTGGCGACTGGTCTCCTCGAATCTGGAGACGCTGGCCAAGGACGCCGAGGACGGCCTTCACAAGACCTCGCTGAAGGCCAACTGGGCCGGTGAGAACAGTCAGGTCACCAAGGAGTTCATCGGCAAGACCGCCGGGGAGTTCAAGGACGCCCACACCCAGGCGACCACCATCCACAACATCCTCAAGGACACGACCGGTGAACTGAAGTCCTTCAAGCAGCAGTTGACGGACGCGATCGACCGTGGCCTGAAGAAGAACCTGACCGTCATGGACACCGGCGACGGCGGATTCACCGTGACGATGAACGTCCACCCCGACCGTGCCGCCAAGGGGCACACCGTTCCCGAGCACGACGCGAGCGACGTCACCGCCCTGCGGGACGAGGTGCAGGGGATACTCACCAAGGCCACCGAGAGCGACGAGAGCGCCCGCAAGGTCCTCACCGCGATAGCCGACCAGAGCCGCCTGGGCTTCTCCGACGCCAAGTACTCGGACCGCGACAGCGCTGCGGACGCGGTGCGGGACGCGGAGGAACTGGCCAAGCTGGCCCAGCAGAAGCCCGAGGACATCTCCCCCGAGGAGTTCGACCGCCTCAACGCGGGCCTCAAGGAGCACGCCGGCGACCCGTTGTTCGCCGAGACCTTCGCGACCACCCTCGGGCCGAAGGGGGTGCTGGACTTCTGGACCGGCATCAACGACCCGCACTACGGCGCCCGCCTCGGCTACGAGCGCGTCGAACAGTACGGCGACCTGCAGAAGAACCTGAGCCTCACCCTCGCCGCCGCCACGCAGAGCGACTCCCCCGCGATGGCGGACTGGCAGAACAAGATGATCGCCCTGGGCGACAAGCCGACCGGGCGCGACGGGTACGGCCCGATGGGCTTCCAGGTGATGAGCAACCTGATGCGCGCGGGCGACTTCGACGACAGCTTCCTCACCCGCTACGGCAACGCGCTCATGCAGACCGAACGCCAGCTCACCGGCAACGGCGAGCACGCCAACATGGCCTGGACCCACATGGGCATGGACGCACGCCTCAACCGGATGGGCGACGACAGCGGCGACGACCCGCTCACCGGCTACCTCAAGGCACTCTCCAACAGCCCGGACGCGGCCACCGACTTCTTCAACCAGGAGTACGTGAACAAGAACGACGAGGACAACCCGTTCGAGCGGGACACCGACGGCAACGGCAAGAAGGGTGCGGTCAGCCTCTCTAACTTCCAGTACCTCTTCGAGGAGCGGGAGTGGCCCAAGGAGTACGCACTCGACGGGGACGAACTCGACACCGGCCGCAACACCCTGGCGCTGGCCCTGGAGGCGGCGACCACCGGGCACCCGGCGGGCGAGCTGCCGACCGCGGACACGCCCGCTCACACCGCGGAGCAGGCCCGGCTGTTCGAGTCGGTGGTCAGTTCGGTCTCCGACGACCCCAAGCGGCTCACCGACCACGGGTTCATGTCGGACAGTCTCGGCCAGATGGCCTCCGAGTACCTGCCCGACATCAACCGCTCCATGACCGATGTCGACCTGGACAGCAACGACCCGCTCGACAAAGAGGCGCAGCAGCGCATCATGAACCTCTTCCCCGTCGCCGGGGAGGACGCTCGCATGCAGCATCACGAGGTCAGCCGGTTCCTGCTGACCGTTGGCCAGAACCCGGAGGGGTACGCGGCCGTGGACGTGGCGCAGAAGGCGTACGTGGCCAACCTCATGGACTACCACCTCGACCCCTCGCTGCCCGTGGAGCAGCGTTATCTGCCGGACGACTTGAACCGCACGGTCGAGGAGATCGCGCACAGCGCGGGCGAGGTCGGCGGCGCGTTGGCCGTCGGCCGCCAGGAGGGCATCGCCGGGGACGCGGCGGAGGCGGACAAGAAGTACGAGGAGTCCGTGCAGCAGCGCAAGGACCTGGTGTCCGCGGGCGTCGGCACCGTCGTCGGCGCAGGCACCTCACTGATCGCCAGCCCGATCGCGGGCGCGGTCGTGGGCGGTGCCGCCGACGCTGCCAGCAGCGCCCTGATCGACGCCGTCTTCGGCGAGGGCAAGGGCACGAAACTCGACGAGGCCGCCGGGGAGATCAACGCGTCCTGGGAGACCAGCGAGGACCACACCAAGGAGTACGTGCGCCGGGCCGCCGAGCAGGCGGCCCGGACGCACGGGCACGAGGACTCGGGCGACCTGGCGGAGGCCGCCCGGTCGGGGGTCCGGCAGGGCTTCACGGCCGGTGGCGAATACTGCGACAAGGTCGCCGCGGAACTGCAGACGGACCGCTGAGGCCACGTACCGGGGGCCGGCCCACGCCGCGGTTCCGGCCCCCGTGGTTCCACGACCGTGCCTGCGGCCAACGTTGTCTGTTCGGAGGAAGCAAGACCATGTCCAATCCACTCGCCGGTGCCGTGAACCGTCTCCCGTCCGCCGTCCGTGGGCTGTCAGCGGCGGCGCTGGCCACGGCTGTCGCAACGGGCCTGCTGAGCGGCTGTTCGAGCGAACCGGATCGTGCCTACAAGACGCCGGCCTCGCTGTGCGGCACCAAGGTCCCCGCCGAGTCGCTGGAGCCCTTCCTGCCGGCCGGTGAGCAGGTCACGGTGAAGGAGGACCGGCCCTTCGACGGAGAGGCGCGCTGCACGGTGCAGGTCGACGGCAAGCAGGTCTTCGTCGCCTCGCTGGAGTGGCGTGAGCGCCGGGGCGGCATCTTCCAGTTCTTCGGCCTCAACCGCGGCATGAAGGACGGCGGCACGACCAAGGGCGACGACGACCTGATGTACACCGAACGCGGCGCGGTGTCACGCCTGTCGGGATGTACTCCGCCCAAGGAGGACCAGACGCTGTACGCCTCCCTCGAGGCACTGGCCGACGACGTGGGGGACGCCGAGGCGATGAAGCGGCTCGCGTCCGCGTACACCGAGCAGGCCCGGTCGTCGGACCTGTGCCGGGGGCAGGGCTGAGGGCCGTCGCCCCGGGCCACCGGTCACCCTTCGCAAGGAGCACCCCCATGCTGCTGTCCCGCACCGCAGTCGCTCTGTTCCGCACCTGCGCGGTGATCAGTGCGTCAATCGTGACGGCCGCGGCCCTGTCAGGCTGCGGGAGCGAGGCACAGCGGGAGTACACGGTGCCGCACAGCCTGTGTGGCATTCCGGTGAGCACGGACGACCTGGCCCCGTTCCTTCCGGCGGGTAAGAAGATCGAGGTCAAGGAACGGGACGCGACGGACGAGCTGAGCTGGAAGACGGGCTGCACGGTGTTCGTGGACGGGAAGGACGTCCTGGCCACGACGGTGGAGTGGAACGAGCCGGACACCCGCACGGGCGACTTCGCCGGAGGTGTCACTCTGGAGCATCCGGACCACAGCACCGGCAACGGCCACTTCCTGTGGTCCGACCGAGAGGGCTTCGGACGGACCGGGTGCACCGCCCCCGACGACGGTGACCGGCTGTTCACCGCTGTACGCGCCTACGGTTCCGAGCACCGTGACGCCGACGCCATGAAGCGCATCATCGACGCCTTCACCAAGGCTGTCGAGAAGTCGGACGCCTGCGAGTCGGGCGGGGAACTCTGAGCGGCCGGCATCGCCCGGACGGCAAGGAACCGGGGCAGGGCGCCCTCCGTGCGCGTCCCGCCCCGGTTCCTGTGTCGCGGCTCGGCCTGTGGAGCAGCCGTGGCCGGTGGATCAGCCGTGGAAGTAACCGGCCGCCTTCAGGTCACCACCGCGGTAGTCACCGCCGGCCTGGGAGACCTTCGAACCGATCTGCATCAGCGCCGTGTGGATGGCGTTGGCGTGCTTGTCCCACTCCACCATGACCTCCTGGAAGGCGGTCGCGGCCTCGCCCTCCCAGCCCGTCGCCGCCTGGGCGATCGCGGACTTCAGCGCGCCGAGGTCCTGCTCCAGCTTCTGCGCCTGGGTGCCCAGCTCGGTGGTCAGGGCGTCGAGCCCGCCGTACTTGACGGCAAGTTCATCTTGGTTCATCGACATGGTTCCCTCGTCTCATGCTCGTGGTGGGTGCTCGCTGTGCGGGGGCCCGCCGGCGTGCGGTCAGTAACCGTTGATCGCGGAGGTCTTGCCGCCGTACTGCACGTCGATGGAGTCGATCGTGCCCCGCACCTCGTCCTCGAGGTTGTCCTTGTCCCTGCGGGTCATGTTGATGTTGTCGAGGAACTTCACGAGCAGCTGGCCGATGTCGCGCATGTGCTCGTTGATCTCGACCTGCTTCCGGTTGAAGGCCGCGGCGCCGATGCCCCGCCAGTGGCCCTCCAGCTGGTCGATGGTGCCCTGCAGCCGGGTCATCTGACCCTTGATCGACTCGAAGCGTTCGACGATGTTCTTCTGGAGGGCTTGGACCTCACTGTCCCGGAGAAGCTGTCCATCTGAAGCCATGGCCTGTGATCCCTTTCGTCAGCGGTCTTGATGTGCCGGTCGGTCTGTTGGTCGGAGTGGTCCGGTGCGGGGCGGATGCCGTGATCAGCTCAGGCGGTGCGCCGCTTCCGCATGACGACGAAGGCGACGACGCCGCCGAGCACCACCACGGCGGCGGCCGCGCCGGCGATCGGCCACAGGGCGCCGCTGTCGCCGTCCTGCGCGGCGGCGGTGTCCGTGTCCGTCGCTCCGGCTTCCTCGCCCTTGCCGCCGGGGACGGGCTCGGCGCCGCCCGCGGGGGTCTTGGAGGAGGCGTCGGCGGGGGTGGTGGGGGTGGGCGAGGGGATGGGCTGGAAGACCTCGAGGCTCTTGAACATGACCTCGTGCTGCTTCAGCAACGGGTCGACGTCAGGGGCCCCGGGGTCGAACTTCGGGTCCGCCAGGACGATGCGGGGACGCACCAGACCGTGCCCCAGGTAGACACTCGTCTCCTCCCGCGGCCAATCCCGACCGGCGGTCTCGATCAGAGCATTCAGCACCTGGTTGTTGGTCCACTCGGGGTGGACGGACCAGATCAGGGCGGCAGAGGCGGAAGCGATAGCTGCGGCGTAACTCGTGCCCTGGGCAGGGCAGTACCGGGTGAACGTGTCGTCACACCAGCCAGACAGGTCGAGCCCCGGAGCGGCGAGGTCCACATCGGCACCCTGCTCGGAGAACTTCCCCACCGTGCTGGCCTTATCGACAGCGGCCACACCCACGACGTAGGGATAGCCTGCGGGGTAGCCGATGTTCTTGCCCTCCGGGGACTTCTTCCCGGCGTCATTACCGACGCTGGCGAAGAGGAGCTTGCCCTTGGAGTACGCGTACCTGACTGCCGCGACGTCCTCGTCGCGGATCCAGGGCGCACCGAACGACATGTTGATGATTCTGGCGTCACTGTCTGCCGCAGCCCTGATGGCCTGGGCGACGGTAGGCGCCTTCTTCTTCTCGGACTTGCTCAGATCGATGCCGAGGCGGATAGGCAAAATTTTTGCGCCAGGTGCCAGGCCTTTGATCCCACCACCCGCTCCGGTCCCCGCGATGTTCTCCGCCATGCTGGTGCCGTGGCCGTCGGTGTCCACGGTCGCTTTGTAGCCGGCGGTACCAGAGATGCCGTCCTCGATGACCTGCCCCTTCAGGGAGGGCGTCTGAGGATTGACACCGGAGTCGATCACCGCGACCGTCACACCGTCGCCGGTGCTGGTCTTCCACATCTCGCGGGCCTTCATCGCGGTGAGGTGCCAACCCTCGGGGGCTTCAGCCGCCGAAGCCGAAGGGATGGCTCCAACCATCGTCAGGGCCAGCGCCCCACACGTCGCCCCGACGGCGGACAGCCTCCTGCTCATGCGACCACGGCGGTGGGCGACTGTTCTACCAGGTCTGCTGATGACTGACGCCATGTCCTTGTCTGTCCTCGCTCTGTTCGTCAGCCGTTGGTGGGCGGTGTATTGCGCCGCTCGGCATCGGTCGATCGCTTCTTGTCACGGTTCCGCCGGGAGCCCGCCCCGCTCGGCGCGCCGACCACCCCACCGGGCGCCGCGTTGGGGCGCTGCACCGGCCTGGCCGCGCCGGCGGCCGGGGTGCCGGAGGCACCGACCACGCCTCGGCGCCCAGGCTGCTCGCCCGTTCCACGGGTGACACCGTCGGAACCGCCGATCACCGTGCCGCGCGGCACGCGGGTGCCGTTGGGGCCGTTCGGCGCCATCCCGGCGGGCCTTCCGCCCACCACCCCGCCGGTCGCCGCTGCACCGCTCTGGACCGGACGTCCGGAGCCCTGCCCGCCGACCGGTGCGTTGGCCCGCGGAACTCCGCCGGCAACGCCGTGAGGGGCGGGGGTGGCACCGGTCACGCGGCCGACACTGCGGTTGTTCGCCTGCCGACCGGTAACGGGTTGCGTTTGACCCATCGGCCCCACGGCTCCACGAGCACCGGCGCCACCCGCACGGCCCGCAGCCTGCTGCTGACCCATCGGCCCCACAGGCCCTCGAGCACCGCCTCCGCCTGCCCGACCCGTAGCCGCCTGCTGGCCCACAGGGCCTACTGGGCCTCGAGCACCCGCGCCCCCCGCGCGCCCGGTGGCCGCCTGCTGCCCCGCAGGACCACGAGCACCCGCACGCCCGGTGGCCTGCTGGCCCGTCGGACCCACAGGACCACGAGCACCTGCGCCACCCGCACGCCCCGCAGCCTGCTGGCCCGTCGGACCGACGGGCTGCATGGGGCTGCGGCTGACCGCCGGTCCGGTGCCCTTACCCCCGGCACCGGTCACCCCGCGGGGCGCCTGACCCTGGGCCGAGATCGGCATCTGGCGGGCGTTGGGGCCACCGCCACGACCAACGGCGGTGGTGGGGCCCACAGGTGCGGTGGCCGGCGGGACAGGGGTGCCTGTTGCGGCAGGGCCGGTTGCGGGAGAGGAACTGATCGGCTTCGTCGTGTCCTGAGGAGGAGCGACTGTCGCCACACTGTCGATCTGCATGGACCCGCTGCTCGCAGGCTGGACCTCCGGAGCGACACCTGCGGCAGATCCATCGACACGTCCGATGACCGGCGCAGCCTCGTCGGCGTAGCCACGCCCACTTGCGACCGACGGCTCTCCGGCATACCCGGTCTGACCGGACTGCTTGGCACCCTCGTACAGATCTACGTTCCGTGGGGCAGGCACCGCGACATTCGGCATCGGATCGAAGGTCGGCGGCTCCTGCCCCGCCAATGCCTCCTCCGAGACTGCATAGAACGACGAAAGGCGGATCATCTGGTTGATCGCCTCCTGCCGGTGCTGCTCTGCCTTGACCGCGGCGGCGTACTCCTCGTTGCTGTCCACACGCGCGGGCGAGGGGATGTCCGAGACCGACTTCGGGTCTTCCCGCGTGTCACGGGGCGGCATGGACTTGCGGACCGAGGCGAGGCCGGAGCCGGCCAGGGTGACCTGCTCGCCCACGGTTTCCGAGTAGGTCGCCAACGCCTTGGCCTTGGTGACGAGGTTGGTACTCCAGGTCTCGAACGCCTCGGCCGACTCGCCCTCCCAGTCGACCTTGGCGATGTCGACACGAAGCTGTTCCGCCGCCTCGTCGATGGCCGTGCTCGCCTTCAACAGCGCAGCGCCGACCTCCTCGACCTGCTCGGGATTGGCCGGCTCCACCATGTCGATCATGTCGTTGAGGCGGTGACCCTCGAAGTTCGTCCGGCCGAAGAACCGCCCGCCACCACCAGGCAGCATGGCGCCGAAGACGCGCTCCAGCGTGTTGACCAGGTCGATGACCTGGGCGTTCCCCTGGACTTCTTCGAGGTCGTCCTTGATCTGCTCGTCGTAGTACTTGTCGTCGTGACCACCGTGGCCGCCCATCAGAACCCACCTCCCTGGATGCGCTTCTTGGCGTTAGTGGCGAGATCCTGCTCGCGCTCCTGCTCACGCCGGAGGTCAATCTCGATCTCGCGGAACCTGCGCCGCGCGTCTTCCTCGAGGTTGTCGAACCCGATGTCCGCACCGTGCACGGCGATCTGAAGGGCCTCTATCTGCAGGCCGAGCGTCCTGGACAGCGTCGAGATGCGCGCATGCGCCTGGGCGTACTGGGCGTAGAGACCGACGGCCTCGCCGAAGGCGGAGCCGCCGGCGAGCGACTCGCGGGTCAGCGTCAGGCTTTCCACCTGGTTGGCGTTGGCCGGTGACGCGTCCAAGGTGTCGAGGACCGCGTCGACCTTCTTCTTGAACGAGCTGAGCGCTTCGACTCCCCGCCTGAGGTAAGCGCCACCCGCGCCATCATCCAGCACGATCGTGTCATCTCCCCGTTGTTGTCGCCCGCTTCAGGGGCCTTCGCTGCCGACCCGTGATGCGTTCATGTCGCAACAAGACCACTGTAGTCACTTCGCGTGACTCTCCCAACTGCCTTCTGCAACGGCCTTGATACAGCTTGCGATCATGAACGGCGAGCCGAGACCTCGTGCGGCAGCGGGCTTCTACGTCTACACCACGAGGCTCAAGTCCGCA
The DNA here is from genome assembly GCF_042792855.1 of Streptomyces sp. NPDC056600. Taxonomy (NCBI): domain Bacteria; kingdom Bacillati; phylum Actinomycetota; class Actinomycetes; order Kitasatosporales; family Streptomycetaceae; genus Streptomyces; species Streptomyces sp. NPDC056600. The sequence continues at coordinate 78,879 of NZ_JBHTVQ010000023.1, read as the reverse complement.
CAGCGGCCCCGATGTTCCGGCATACCCGGTGACCGTGATCTGCAACACCTGGGGGTGAACGTGCAGTTCAGCACGTTGATCACGAAGGGGTTGGATTTGCGGGTGCGAGGCCCGGGGCGTATGGGTCGTCGGTCACGCTGCGGTGACGACAGCCCCACCCCCTGCTACCTTCCGTCACGAAGTCATCACGCAAAGCACACAGAAGTTGACGAAGGGGCACATAGGTGGCGGCGGAGGAGTCGGTGGAGGCTGGGGCGGTGCCAGGGGTCCAGCCGGACCTGGTGGCGTCCCCGGTCAGGAAGAAGGCGGCGGCCCGGGCACTGGAGGTGCACCTGGAGCCGGGGACCCGTGCGGCCGGCCGTACGGCGGAGTCCGGTACCGAGCGGGCGGTGAAGGCGCTGGCGGCCGCGGACGGTGACGGGTGGGCCAGCGGCAAGGCGCTGCGCGACGCGCACAGGACCTGGAACGAGCAGGTGACGAAGCTGATGAACCGCCTCGGCGCGGAGAAGACCGCGCTGCGCGGCACGGCACATCTCTACACCGGCACGGATCGTGCGATCGGGAACGGGCTGCGCCTGGTCTCGCCGCTCGACTCCTTCTAGGGAGGGCGGCCCACGGTGCCGACGTACCACGAGATCATGACCACCGAGCTCCTCGCCCTGATGACCGCGGCCGAGCAGTGGGAGGAGATGGCCGGGGAGTTCGTCGCGCAGGAGGAGGACTACCTGCGCGAGGTGCACGCCGTCGCGGCGGGTTCCGGACAGCCCGGTCAGTGGACGGGAGTTGCGGCGGGGGCCGCGAGTTCGGGCTTCGACGTCACGCTGGCCGAGTACCGGGCGGCCCGCAAGGAGGCCTTGGCGGTGGCGTCGTTGCTGCAGGACGCGTACGCCCAGTTCGCGACGCTCCACAAGCGGCTGGAGGCGGTCCGCAAGGAGGCGGAGGCGGCCGGGCTGCGGGTCTCCGAGCGGGGCGTCGTGACCGTGGACGAGAGGACGGCCGAGCCGCCGAAGCCCGGTGAGACGTGCGGGTCGGTCGACGGCTGGCAGCAGCGGATCGACAACGCGGTCAGGGCGGTCGACGACGCCGACCGGGGCGTCGCGATCGCCCTCCGCGCGGTGACGGGCGACGGACGGCCGGGCGACGGCACGGCGGGCGGCTTCAACGCCCACGCGGTGCACGACGTCGAGGTGTACGAGGCCCGCGCCGGCAGTGAGCTGGCGCAGCGCATGGCCAAGGGCGAGAAGCTGAGCCCGGCGGAGACCGACGAACTGCGGCGGCTGTTCCGGGACAACCAGCACGACCCCGGCTTCGCCCGGACCTTCCTCGGCGGACTGGGAGCGGAGGGCATGCTCGCCGTCGCGAGTCAGGCCAACGGAATGGCCCACCTCCCCGGCGGCGGCGACGAGTCACGCGGGATGGCGGAGGTGACGTCCGGGCTCTCCCGGACGCTCGCGACCGCGACCCGTGACACCGACTCGCCCTGGTACGAGCAGTGGCGGTCCGACATGCGCGAGGCCGGTCTCGAGCAGCACGGCTCGCGCTTCGCGGCGGAACGTCTGGCCGAGGAGCGCGGCTACCAGTCGCTGGTGAGCCTGATGGGGCAGGGCGGGGACTTCGGGTCCCAGTACCTCGCCGACCTGGGCGACGACCTGATCGACGCGGAGCGGAAGACGGACGACCTGTGGCACATCAAGGGCCCGATCACCGGGAAGGACGGCTGGTTCGCCAATGACCCGCTGGACGGCGTGCTCGGGCTGATGAGCCGGGACCCGGAGGGAGCGGCCGCGTACCTGCGGGACGAGGACCGGATGAAGTACCTGACCGCTGACCGCAACTGGTACACCCTGGCCCTCGAGTCACCGGGCGCTGCCCGCCTGGAGCACAGCGCGGACACGCTCGACGCGGACGCCCACGCGGGCTTCGCCTCAGCGTTGGAGGCGGCGGCCACCGGGATCCCGCCCGCGTCGCCGGGAGCCGGCTTCGTCGAGCACACGGCGGCGAACGACGAGGTGTTCCAGCGGTCGGTGCGGCACCTGGCCGGTATGGAGGACCGGTTCCCCGAGCCGCTGCGCGAGGCGATGGGGCGGATCATGGCCAACCACGGGGCGACGGTCCACCAGGTGGCGTCCGGGTTCGACATGGAGGGGACCCCGGTCTCGCAGCCGGACCTGTTCGAGGTCGCGAAGCAGGTGTCCCGGGACCCGCAGGGTTACGCGGCGCTCAACGTGGGGCTGAACACCCCGATGGTGGAGGACATCCACCGGCCGGACCAGACGTACCCGAAGGACTCTCTGATCCAGGCGGCGCGGACGGTCGGGTTCATGGAGGAGGTCCGTGCGCAGGCGGTCCAGCTGGAGTCGAAGCCGCCGGAGCCGCCGGGGTGGGCGGCCGTCGCCAATGGCGTGGCCGCGCACGTTCCGGTCGTGGGCTCGGATCTGCAGGCCGGTCTGTCCGCGCTGACCGACAGCTGGGTGGAGGACGAGCAGACACGCTTCGAGAAGGGTCTGGGGCAGGACCGCCAGAGCGATTACCGAAGCCGTGGCGTACTCCTGCACGCTCTCGCACAGGAGTGGTGGAAGGTGCACGGACGGGCCGGTGAACCTCTGCCGAACGCGTTGGAGACCCAGGTCTACATGACGGCCGACAGCGGAATGGCACACGGCCGCGGCATCACAGGAGCGCGGCGATAGCCATGACCTCTCGAGTGACGGCCGCCGCTTGCGGCCTCGCAGTCCTGGCGGCCCTCGGTGGCTGCGGCACGGCGAAGGACACAGCGGTGCCAAGGAAGCTCTGCGGCACACCGATCGGCGCGGATCGGCTGACTCCCCTGCTCGGAGGGGGTGACACGGTGCGCGAGTGGACCAGCGGTGGCTTCCGGGAGCCCTCCTCAACCGCCTGGTGCGTGGTGTACGTCGGCAGGAAGGAGGTCCTGCAGCTCTACTTCTCCTCAGGTGGGGGAAAGCCCGACCTCATGGCCCTGGCCCGGAGCGGCCCGACCTTCGGCCTCTTCGACCCCCGTCCCGTCCACGGCATCGGCGAACGCGCCGTGCTCGCCAACGACGGCGCCATCGCCGTCACGTCCTGCCGCGACTCCGGGGGCGCCGACAGTTTCCTGCTGGCCCTCAAGATGACCGACAGCCCCGTCACCCCTCGCCGTGAACGTCACGTCGAGCGGTTCATGCGGGCGTACATGCCGGCCACCGTCAAGTCGCTGCACTGCCTGGAGGAGTGACTCCTCCACGTCGGCGGCGGGCGTCACGGAGGGCCACGGCGGTGCCGGTGAGGGCGGCGACCGTGGCGGCGGCGGCGAGGGCGACGTACGAGCCGAGGCGGGCGTCGCGGTCCTCGGGGGCTTCGCCGAGGGTGACGGGCGCGGGCCGCGGGGGCTCGGCGCCCGCCATGCCCTCGTCGGCGACCGGGGTGCCGCTGGGCCGCTTCTCGTCGTCCGTGAGGGCCCGCACCGGGTCCACCACGCCCCAGCCGACCCGGCGGTCGCGTCCCGCGACGGTCCGCTCCGCGGTCGTCTCGATCTGCGCGACGATCTCGTCCTGCTTCCACTCCGGGTGCTTGGCGCGCAGCAGGGCCGCGACGCCGGCCACGTACGGGGCGGAGAAGCTGGTGCCGTTGTCGGCGCAGTGGCCCCCGCCGGGCATGGTGGAGACCATGTCCACGCCCGGTGCGGCCACGTCCACGAAGTCGCCGGACTGGGAGAAGGGCGCGCGTTCGCCGTTGCGGTCGGAGGCGGCCACCGCCAGCACGCCCTCGTACGCGGCGGGGTAGGAGTTCTTGCTCCCGCCGCCCAGGCCCTCGTTGCCGGCCGAGGCGACGACGACGACGTCCGCGGCCAGCGCGCGGTCGACGGCCTGCTTGAGCTGCGGGGTGGAGTCGACGGGCGAGCCGGTGTCCTGGGAGATGTTGATGACCTTGGCGCCGGCCTGGCGGGCGTGGTCGATGGCCTTCACCATCTCGTCGACCTTGCCGTGGCCCTCGGCGTCGTTGTGCTTGATCGGGATGATCGTCGCCCCGGGGGCGAGGCCGACGAAGCCGGTCTTGTCCGAGGGACGGGCGGCGATGATCCCGGCCACCTTGGTGCCGTGGCCGACCTGGTCGTCGGTGCCCTTGAGGCTGCCCCGCTCGAGGGGCTCGCCGTCGGCCTCCTTGGGCAGGAAGTTCGCGCCCCGGCTCGCGTCGACCGCGTCGCGCAGCTGGGGGTGCTTGATGTCGACCCCGGTGTCGATGACCGCGACCCGGACGCCCTTGCCGGTGGACTGCTCCCACAGCTCGTTCAGCAGCACCCGCTGCAACGCCCAGGGGCGGCCCGGGTAGTTCTCGGCCGGGATCGTGCACTGGCCGCCCTCCTCCGCGGCGGCCGGGGCCGCACCGGTCAGGCAGACCGGGAGCGTGATCGCCGCCGCGACCAGCACGGCGGCCGACCTGCGCACGGTGGCCGACCTGCGCACGGTGGCCGACGCGTGCACCCTGGCCGACGCGCGCACCGTGGCCGGCCTGCGCCTGGGGGTCACTGCATTGCCTCCCTCACGTTCGTCCCTCACGTCCGCGACCTCACATCCGCGCACCTCACGTCCGCGCACCTCACGTCCGCGTCTCGCGCCGGGCCCTCGCGTCCGTCCGTCACGAGCCCTGCGGCTGCCGGGCGTCGGCGGTGGACAGGCGGGGCCCGGTGGGCAGGTACGCGGACCACGGCGCCGGCACCGCCGCCGGCTTCACGTCGGCGTAGCCGAGGAGCTTCTGCGCCTGCAGTTCGGTCTGCTGCTGCGCCTCGCGGTCCTGGTCGGAGCGGCCGATCTCGGCGTCCTCGCCGGTGCTGTCCCCGTTGGACTGCAGGACGTACCGCAGGCCGGTGTCGGTGACCAGGAAGACCGGGCCGACGTCCGTGGCGCTGCCCTTGTACTGCTGGTACACCTGGCCCGAACCGGGGGTCACGTAGGCACTGGTGGAGCCGGTGGCGAGCGGGGCGGGGAAGGCGGCCCCGGCCCAGGTCCGCAGCTTGGTCCGGCCGGACGCGCGGTCGACTCCGGTCAGCACGTTGCAGACGGTGTCGCGGGCCTTGCCGACGCCCGAGGGGTCGTTGACCGCCGAGGGCGTGGCGTCGGGCCAGTTCCGGTCGTCGCCGAACGTGCCGCTGGGCTGCAGCGCGCCGGGGCTGACCTCGAGCGCGTTGCCGTCCTGGCCGACCGGTACCAGCTGGCTGCTGGCGAGCAGCAGGGTCGCGACGAAGTCGGAGACGGGCGAGACGCGTCCCGGCAGGACGACGTAGTGCTGGTCCCGGTCGCCGTCGCGCGCCTTGAGGACCATGCCGACCCGGTCGGCCTTCTGGTTCAGCTGACCGGGCGCGTTCGCGGGCTCTCCGGGCGTTCCCTCGATCTTGGGGAAGGCGAGCGGGTCGCCGTGGTGCAGCGTGTCCAGCCAGCCGCGGGTGACGCTCTGCGGGCGGCGGTCCGATCCGACCACGGCGCGGAGCAGGTGGGAGAGCTCGGTCTCCTCCTTCTCCAGTTCGTCGATCCGGTACGCGGTGCCGGTGGCGTCGACGACGTAGCGGGCCTTGTCCGGCCCCTGCTCCTGCACGTAGAGGAGCTGGCCGCCGCCGAGCTCCTGCGGGCCCTCGATCTTTCCCCAGTCGCGCTGGGCGAGGACGAACGCGGCCTTCTGGACCGCGTCGCCCTGTCCCGCGCGTTCGCAGACCGCCCAGCGTTTCTCGGCCGCGGCCTCGGTGGCGTCGGGAAGCCGGTCGGGGGCGTAGGGGATGCCGACGGTGACGCCGTGCTGGATCTTGGTGTCGAGGATCTTCTCGTCGACCGTGATCACCGCGCCCTTGCCGTCCTTGAGCAGCAGCTTGGCGGAGGCCATGTTGAGCACGGGGTGCAGGTGCTTCTTGCCGTCCGTCTCGAGGACGACGTAGCGGGTGGTCGACTTGTCGGCGACGATCACCTTCTCGTAGGCCGTGTCCCACCCCTTCGGCGCGGTGGGCTTGAACATGCCCCAGGCGCCGAACACGGCCATCACGACGACGCCGGTGATGATTCCCGGCAGGATGCCGCGCAGCGGTCGCGGGGCGCTCTCCTCCGAGCCGCCGCCGGCGGAGTGGGTGAAGGACGCGAGCATGCGGCGCTTCGCGAACGTGTAGGCGTTGAGCTGGTCTCTCCGGGATGCCATCGGTGCCCTGCTTCTCCCCGTGTTCCGCCGCGTTGTCGGACGGCCCCCTACTATGCCTGGTACGCGAGAGGCCTGGTACCCGAGGGGCCTGGTGGAGCGGGTAGGGTACCGAAGCCTTCAAGATACCTATGCGGCAACGGATTTGCGGAACCGGCCGGTCGAATCGGTTCGGCCGGGCGGACGACGGCGAGCACTGCGGGGGTGTGGGTGATGGCTTCCGGGACGCGAACGCGGTCCCGTGACCGGTCACGGACGGCGCGGGGTTCCTCGGCGACGCCTCCCCCGGCGGCGGGAGCCCCGGCGGCTGCGGCCCGTCCGGCGGCCGCGTCGGGTGCCGTGCAGCTCAGGTCACGTGCGGGGCGCGGCAGTTCACAGGGTCTGCGCCGGGCGGTGCTGGTCGAGCTGGCCGCTGCCGTGCTGGTGGTCGGCTGGCTGATCGGCATGGTGGCCCTGGTGGCCGCCGGGGTGGTCGCGGCCCTGCTGCTGGTGCTCGCGGTGGTCCGACGGCGTGGCCGCTCGCTGCCCGAATGGTTCGCCACGGCACGGGCGTTGCGTACCCGGCAGAAGCGGGCGGCGGCCATGGAGGTGCCGCCGGGCACCGAGCCGGGCCTGGCCCCGGCGGTGGAGTGCGAGCCGGCGCTGCGCACCTACGCCCACGGCGGACGGGACCGCCGTCCGGTGGGTCTGGTCGGCGACGGCACCTTCCTGACCGCGGTGCTCCAGGTGGAGGCTGACGCCACCGCCCTGCGCGCCGAGCGCAGCCGGCGGCCCCTGCCGCTGGCGCTGGTCGGGGACGCGCTGGAGGTCGACGACATCCGGCTGGAGTCCGCGCAGATCGTGCTGCACACCCAGCCCGCTCCCGCGCTGCATCTGCCGCAGCAGTCCGTGGCGGTGACCAACTACGCGCCGCTGCAGGCGAGTACGGGCGCTCCCGCGGTCCGGATCACCTGGATCGCCCTGAAGCTGGACCCGGAGCTGTGTCCGGAGGCGGTGGCCGCGCGCGGCGGCGGCGCCACCGGGGCGCAGAAGTGCGTGGTGCGGGCCGCCGACCATCTGGCCAGTCGGCTGACCGGCGCGGGTTTCCGGGTGAACATCCTGGACGAGGAGGAGCTGGTCGCGGCGATAGCGACCTCGGCGTGCGCCAATCCGCTGGTCACGGCGGAGGCGGGCCGTACGGAGGCGCGGGAGCGCCGCACCGAGGAGTCGACGCGCAACTGGCGCTGCGACAACCGCCGTCACACCGCGTACTGGGTGCGCCGCTGGCCCTCGCTGGGCGGCCGCGGCACCACCCTGCCGCAGCTGCTGGCCCAGCTCACCGCCGTCCCGGCGCTGGCCACCACGTTCAGCCTGACCCTGGCCCGTCCCGACGGTCACGGGCAGGCGGTGGCGCTGACCGGCCACCTGCGGGTGACCGGGCGCAGCGCCGACGAACTCACGGCCGCCAGGCGGGCGTTGCAGGACTCCGCGCGGCGCAACGGCGTGGCGCTGGCCCGGCTCGACCGGGAGCAGCTGCCCGGCGTGCTCGCCACTCTGCCCCTGGGAGGCGCCCGATGATCACGCGCGGTTCGGGCCTGCTGGGGCCCCGGCACGGGCGGCACAGCGTTCCCCTGGAGCAGCTGGAGTCGCTGACCCTGCCGATCGGCGACGACGGCGTGGTGATCGGCGTGGACGCCGAGGGCCAGCCGGCGGTGCTCGGCCTCAACCGGCCCACGCCGTACGACATCGTGCTGATCGGCAGCCTGTGGACGGCCCAGGTGCTGGCGCTGCGGGCCGCCGCGACGGGTGCGCGGGTGGCCGTGGAGACCGGTCGTCCGCAGGCCTGGATGCAGATGGTGCACGCCATGGGCGGCGGGCAGAACGGCCTGTCGGTCTACGACGTGGGCCGGGTGCCCCCGCAGGGAGCCTCGGCCGGCAACCCGGTGCTGGTGGTGCGCGACTGCGGCATGCGGCCGCCGCGCGGACGCGTGGTGGCGGGCCCGTGGCAGGCCGTCCTCACGCTGCTGCCGTACCTGTCACCCGTGGCGCCGCGGCTGATGCGGCAGGCGCGCCTGGTCGGCGTGCAGCGGCTCTCGCCGGACGAAGCGGCCGAGACGGGGCGGGCGTTGGCGCTGCCGCGCGGTGACGTGGATTCGCTGCCGACGCTGGCCGACGGTGTCACCCTGTGGTGTGCGGACCGGGACCGCCAGTACGTGATGACCCAACCCACGGACGCCGAGGTCGGGTTGCTGGGTACTCCCCGGCGCATGGACTGACGCGGTCCGGGCCGGCGTCCCGCGTCTGCGCGGACCCTCCCCGCTTTCCACCGGTCGACGGCCCTGCCGCTTCGGTGACCGGCGTGATTAGGGTGGGATCCTGCGTTCGACCAACCAGGAGGAATTGTGAACAGCGATCGGGACGGTATCCACGGGGGTTGGACCACACCGGGCGATGACCAGTCCGACGCGGAGTCCGCCGTCGAGACGACGGGCGAGTTCACCATCGACTACGACACCCCTGCCTGGTACCGGGAGAACGCGGGCCAGGCGGCCGACCCCGGTCCCGCTGCCGGTGGTTCGCCGGACGAGGACGCGTCCGAGGGTGCCGGCCTGCCGTTCGGCGGCGGCAGCCTGGAGAGCGGCGCGACGATGCGGATCTCGGCGTCGGCGCTGCGGCAGGAGATCGCGGAGCGGGCCGCCGCGGCGGTCGAGTCCGTCTCGTCCGGTCCCGGTTCCGGCGGCGAGTACTCGGGGGCGGGTTCGGGGGCCGGTTCCGACGGTACGTCGGAGGGCGATGCGGCTGCCGGCGACGGCGGCGCCTTCGTCACGGGCGGCCCGGTCGAGGCCGGTACCGGGGGTGCCGCCGGTGCGGGCGGCCCGATCGGCGCCGATGTGGGCGTCGGGCCCGGGGAGAGCGGCGGCCAGGGGACGGTGGAGACTTCGCGGGTCGCGGAAGCCGAGGGCCACCCGGCCGGAGCCGCGGACGTGACGTCGGCCGCGTCGCAGGCCACGGCCGCACCGGGCCACTTCGGCGCCCCGGTGGAGACGCCGGACGCCGAGGGCCGGAGCGTGGACCAGGGCGCGGGCGCGGACCAGGGCGCGGGCGCGGAGGCGTCCGCCGGTCCGTCCGGTGGGGTCCGGGAGGACGAGGCCGGGACGGCGGAGGAACCGGCCGGTGACGCCGCGGCGGAGCATGCCGAGGCCGGGCGGGAGACGGCGCCGGAGGCGGCCGCCGCCGAGCCGCAGGGTGCGCCGGAGTTCGCACGGACGGAGGAGGGTGTCGGGGGCGGCCTTGCCGCGGCGGCGCCCGGACAGCCGGCCACGCCCCAGGGGTGGGCTCCGCAGGTTCCTTCGCAGGAGGTTCCGCTCCAGCAGCCGCCGCAGCCGGCGCAGCCTCAGCAGCAGTCGGGCGCGCTCCCGCCGTTGCCGCCGCAGTACCAGCCGGCCGCGCCGCAGGCCGCCGGGCAGTGGCCCGTGCAGCCGCCGCAGGCGCCGGTCCAGCCGCCCGCGCCGCCGCAGGCCCCGTTCCAGCCGCAGGCCCCGCAGACGCCCGCGCCCTGGGGCGGGCAGCCGCAGGGCGCGCCGGCGCCGCAGGCGGCCCAGCAGCCGCAGGTGCCGTCGCAGCCGGGGCCGGGTGTTCCGGGTGTGCCCGGAGTTCCCGGGGTGCCTCCGCAGACGCAGCCTCCCGCCGAGCAGCAGCCCGGGCAGGGGTACGGATTTCCGCTCCCCCAGCCGCAGGCCGGGCAGCAGCAGCCGCCGCAGGGGTACGGCTTCCCTCAGCAGCCTCCGGTCCAGCAGCCCCCGGCCCAGCAGCCGGTTCAGCCGCAGCAGCCGATGCAGCCGCACGGCTACGGTGTGCCCGCCGCGCCTCCGGTGCCGCAGCCCGGGCAACCGCCGCAGCCGCAGGCACAGGGGTACGGCTTCCCCCAGCCCCCGGCGCAGCAGCCGCACGCGCAGCAGCAGCCGCAGGCACAGCCCCAGCCGCATCGGCCGGGCGTCCCGCAGCAGCCGGCCGACCCCAACTCCGTTGCCGGGCAGTCCGGTTACGGCTTCCCCCAGGAGGGCCCGGCGCAGCCGCCCGCTCCGCCGGTGGACCCGCGCACCCCCGGGGCCGCGTGGCCGCAGCCGGTGCAGCACGACCAGCGGCAGCCGGTGAACCCCGGTGCCGCGCCGCTGGGTTACCAGGCCGCGGTGGAGCTGTCGTCCGACCGGCTGCTCAACAACAAGCGGCAGCGGGCCAAGAGCGCCCGCCCGGCGGCCGCGGCCTCGCGATTCCGTATCGGCGGCAAGAAGGAGGAGGCCGAGCGGCAGCGCAAGCTTCAGCTGATCCGCACACCGGTGCTCTCCTGCTACCGGATCGCGGTGATCAGCCTCAAGGGCGGCGTCGGCAAGACGACCACCACCACGGCGCTGGGCGCCACGCTGGCCACCGAGCGGCAGGACAAGATCCTCGCGATCGACGCCAACCCGGACGCCGGAACGCTCGGGCGCCGGGTCCGGCGGGAGACCGGGGCGACCATCCGCGACCTCGTGCAGGCGATCCCGTACCTCAACTCGTACATGGACATCCGCCGGTTCACCTCGCAGGCGCCCTCCGGGCTGGAGATCATCGCCAACGACGTGGACCCCGCGGTCTCCACCACCTTCAACGACGAGGACTACCGTCGGGCCATCGACGTCCTGGGCCGCCAGTACCCGATCATCCTCACCGACTCCGGCACGGGGCTGCTGTACAGCGCCATGCGGGGCGTGCTGGACCTGGCCGACCAGCTGATCATCATCTCCACGCCGTCGGTGGATGGTGCGAGCAGTGCCAGCACCACGTTGGACTGGCTCTCCGCGCACGGCTACGCCGAGCTGGTGCAGCGTTCCCTGACGGTGATCTCGGGCGTCCGGGAGACCGGCAAGATGATCAAAGTGGAGGACATCGTCAGCCACTTCGAGACCCGCTGCCGGTCGGTCGTGGTGGTGCCGTTCGACGAGCACCTGGCGGCCGGCGCGGAGGTCGACCTCGACATGATGCGGCCGAAGGTGCGGGAGGCGTACTTCAATCTGGCGGCGCTGGTGGCCGAGGACTTCGTGCGGCACCAGCAGGCGCAGGGGCTGTGGACCTCGGACGGGAATCCGCCGCCGGTGGCCGCGCCGCCGATGCCGGGGCAGTACGGGTATCCGGCCGCACCGCCGGCCGGGGGGTACGGCCAGGTTCCGCCGCAGCAGCCGGGACCGTACGGGCAGGTTCCCCCTCAGCAGCCGGGGCAGCCGCAGCCGGGGCAGTACGGGCAGGTCCCGCCGCCCCAGCCGCCTCAGCAGCAGCCGCCCCAGGGTCACCCCGGGTACCCGCAGCAGCCGCCGGGGCCGCCGCCCGCGCAGTGAGACTCCGGCGGGGTCCCGCGCCCGCAGCCGTGCGGGTGCGGGTGCGGGCTCCCCGCGGGTCTCAGGCCTCGGCGATGAGGTCGCGGCAGCGCTGGACGTCGCGGGCCATGGCGTCCAGCAGGTCGTCCAGGGTGGCGAACTTGGCCTGGCCGCGGACGAAGGCGAGGAAGTCGACGGACGCGTCGAGGTCGTACAGATCGAGCCCCACGCGGTCGATCGCGTAGGCCTCGACGGTGCGCTCGGTGCCGTCGAACTGGGGGTTGGTGCCGACGGAGATCGCGGCCGGCATGGACTCCCCCGCCACGTGCAGCCAGCCGGCGTACACCCCGTCGGCCGGGATCGCGCTGAACGGCAGGGTGTCGACGTTCGCCGTGGGGAAGCCCATCTCGCGGCCGCGCTGCGCGCCGCGGACCACGACGCCCTCGACGCGGTGCGGGCGGCCCAGGATCTCCCGGGCGCCCTCCACGTCACCGGCGGCGACCAGGCGGCGGGTGAGGGTGGAGGAGAACGGCTCGCCGCCGCCCGCCTCGCCCCTGACCTGCAGGTCGATGACGTCGACCTCGAAGTCGTAGGTCCGCCCCTGGTCGGCCAGGAACGCCACGTCGCCCGCGGCCCGGTGCCCGAAGCGGAAGTTGGGGCCCTCGACGACGGCGCGCGCGTGCAGCTTGTCGACCAGGACCTTCACCACGAACTCCGCGGGGGAGAGCTTGGAGAACTCCTTGGTGAACGGCAGCACGAGCACCGCGTCCACGCCCAGCTCGGCCGCCAGCTCGGCGCGCCGCGCGTGCGGGGCGAGCAGCGGAGGGTGGCTGCCGGGGCGGACCACCTCGCTGGGGTGCGGGTCGAAGGTGACGAGCACGGAGGGGACGCCGAGGGCCCGCGCGCGCTCCACGGTGTGCCGGATGATCAGCTGATGTCCGCGGTGCACCCCGTCGTAGGAGCCGATGGTGACGACGCTGCGCCCCCAGTCCTGGGGGATGTCCTCCAAGCCACGCCAGCGCTGCACTGTGACCGCTCCTCGTCGAACCCGTGTCCGTGTGTGCCTGTGATGCAGCTCCAAGAGTGCCATGCCGTGGTCGGCGCACCGGCATCGGCATGGGTGATCGCCGCCGTCCGGTGATCTTGGGCCGGACGTCCGGCGCCCACGCCCACCCCGCACCGCACCCCGCGCCCGCCCCCGCCGACCGGCGCGGTCACCTCCACGGCCGCCGCCGTGCCCGCCGCCGTGGACGCCGTACGGCGCCCCCCGCCCCGGCCACCGCGGCATGGCGGCGTGGCGGCGTGGCGGCGTGGCGGCCACCCAGCTCGGCGGTCTCTCGTCGCGGATGCCCGCCGCCCACTCGCGGAAGCCCTCGCGATGCCTCACGAGCCCGCCCGCACGAGCCCGCCCTCTCCCGAGGCCTCAGCCCGCGGGGACCCCCGCCGCGGCGCCCTCCACCCGGTCCGGTCGGGCCACCGTGACCGGCGCGACCGCCCCGCCCCGCACCGGGTCCTCCTCGTCGGCGAGGAGCCGGGCCAGCAGTTCCTGCCGCAACGGCCGCGACGCGGGTGTTCCCGGCCGGGCCAGGACGGCGGCCAGCGCGGCGCGGACCGGCGGCGGCCCGTCCGCGATGAGCCCAGTGACCAGGGGCAGCAGCACCGCCCGCACGGTCGGTCCGTGGTCGAGCCGCCGGTCCACGTACCCGGCGACCGCGGCGGCGACGGCGCTCGCCCCGCGCGCCGGGCCGCAGCTCGCCACCGCCTCGCGGATCAGGGCGGAGATCCTGCGCGCCAGGGCGGGCGCGGTCACCTCGGCGAGGGCGTCCAGCGCCTCGCTGCCGCCCGGTTGCCGCAGCCGGTCCCGGAAGGCGTCCAGAACCGGTTCCGGATGGGTGACCAGTGCGGGCACCAGCGTCTCGGCGGGCACCTGCGGATCCCCGGCGACGAAACGCCGCAGGGCGTCCGGAAGATGACGGGCCCGGGTGCGCGGGTCGCGGACCAGCATCGCCAGTGCCCCGCCGTGCAGGGCGGCGTCCTCGGGCCGGGCGAGCAGGGCCAGCGCCGCCCGGCGCAGCAGGTCGCGGTCGGCGTCCGCACGCACGTGCCGGGCGGTGAGGCGGCCGTAGGTGACGGCGGCGGTCCGGCGGCCCGTCCGCGGGTCGTGGGCCCAGCGGTCGACGGCGCCGCAGAGCGCGGAGGGCTCCTCCTCGGCGAGCACCGTGAGCAGTTCGGCGGCCTTGGGGTGGACGCAGTCGGCCAGCGCCTCGGCGAGGTCGTCGAGCCCGCGGTGGCGGTGCGCGTAGAGCAACGCCTGGGCGGCCACGGCGACCGTGGCGTGCGGGGCGGCGGGCAGCGGACGGTCGTCGTCGAACCAGTGGGTGAGCTGCCGCTGGGCGGCGGCGGTGTCCTCGGCGAGCAGCCGTGCGGCCGCCTCGAGCCAACGTGCGCCGGTGCCCGCCGGGGCGGTGACCACCAGGCGGTGCAGCAGCCCGAAGCGTTCCCCGGCGTCCAGCGGCACGGCGGCCCAGAAGTCGGGTCCGAACTCCTCCGGGGCGGGCTGCCCCTCCCGCTGGCGGGCGGCGATCCGGTCGGCGACCAGGCGCAGCAGCGAGGTGTACGGGGAGGCGTCGGGGAGGCCGAGGAGGGTGCCGGACAGCAGCCGGGCGGCCCACCAGGGATCGGTCGAGGTCTCCGTCGCGGCGGCCAGCGCGGTCAGGCGGCGGCCCAGCTCGGCGGTGCCGCGGTCACGGCCCAGGTGCAGGAGTGCCTGCACGACGGGGCCGATGCGGTGGCGCGGCACCGGCAGCGGGTGGCCGGCCTCCTCCCCGGTGCGGCGGCGCAGGACCAGGGCGCGCAGCGCCTCGTCGATGTCGAGGTGGAGCCCCTGGAGCCAGTCGGCGAACTCCTCGTCGGCGAAGCGGTAGCCGGCGCCGGCGGGGACCAGCAGGCCTTCGGTGAGGACGGCGCGGGCCCAGCCGGTCCCGCCGCCGAGACGGGCGGGGGCGGGACGCCAGGGGAAGACGGCCTCGAAGGACGCCCGGTCGAGCTCGCCCTGGCCGGGGCCGAGGCTGCGGCGGGCCGCCTCGTGGACCTGTCCGGCGACCTTGGCGGCCAGCCGGCGGATGGCGGCGCCTCGCTGCCCCCCGGCGGCCGCGAGGCGCACCGCCACGCGCAGGCAGGTGAGGTCGAGGTGGGCGGAGAACACCTCGTGCCGGCTGAGGGGGCTGTCCTCCGCGTCGGGCAGCGCGGTGCGCACGGCGGCGAGCAGCCGGAGGGTGAGCGGGTGGCGGGCGTCGGATCCGCGGAGCACGCCGTCGGGGATGCGGAACCGCTCCCGGGCCTGGCGGGCCTCCTCGGCGGTCAGGTCGCCCAGGCGTACACAGGGCGGCAGCGTGCCGGTGCGCCGGGCGTCGGCGGCGGGGGTGTGCAGCAGCTCGGGCGGGAACTCGGCGCCGGCCCGCTCCCAGTACTCGGCGCGGCAGCCGACGGCCATGCGGGCGCCGGCGGCCAGGAGCCAGTCGGCGGTGCCTTCGGTCCAGGCGGGCAGGCGGTGGGCGAGCAGCGGCGACATCTCCTCGGGACCGTCCAGGACGATCAGCAGCGGGCGCCCGGCCTCCCGGGCGATGTGCGCCACCCGTTCGGGCGAGAGGTCGCCGAGCCGGGACGTGTCGGGACGGTCCTCAGCCGACGCGCCCGCCCCGGCGGCGCGCGGCGGGAAACGGGCGGCGGCGGCGATCCGGGCGGCCCGCTCGAGGGCGCGGCGTGCGGCGTCGGCCACCGAGGTGTCGGCGTCGTGGAGGTCCGCGCCACGCAGCCAGAGGGTGGGCACGGCGGTGTCGGGGGCGCGGTGCCGACGGGTGGCGATCTCGGCGAGGGCGGTGGTCCGGCCGCTGCCGGGCGGACCGACCAGTCCGAGCACGGTCGCCGCGCCCCGCTCGAAGGCGGCGAACTCGCGCTCCAGGGCCTGTCTGGGCACGGGCTCCACGGGTCCACGGGCCGGTCCGTCGGAGGCGACCGAGGTGGCGGTGAGCTCGACGAGCGCGGCCAGGTTGAGGTCGGGGCCGTGGGCGGGGACGGTGGCGGCGTTGCGGGCGAGCAGGTCGGCGAGCGGACCCGCGGCGGGTCTCAGCGGCAGTGCGTACCCGGCCGCCCGGTGGCCGCCGAGCAGATCCGGGTCGTCGACGGCGTCCTGGGCGCCGCCCGGCGGGCAGGACCGCAGGCCGGTGGCGACGACTCCGAGCACCGCGCCGGTGACCGTGTCCAGCACCGGCCCGCCGGCGGACCCGCCGCCGGGCCGCAGCGCCTCGCGGCCGGCCGTGCCGATCGCGAGTTCCAGCACGTCGGGCAGGAGGTGGCCGCGGTGGACGGCGTGGGTCAGGCCGAGCACCCGGGCCTCGCGCAAACCCGCGGCGACGATCCGCACGTAGGCCCCGGGGCCTACGGCGGCGGCGCGCGGGGAGATCGGCAGCGGGGCCGCCTCGAGCCCCTCCGCCCGCACCAGCGCCAGGCCGAGGGCGGGTAGCGGGATCACAGCGCCCTCCACGGTGGCGACGGTCTGCCCGCCCGCCTCGACGAGCAGACGGGGCATGCCTTCCACCACCTCGTGGGCGGTGACCACGGTGCCGTGGTGGTCGGCGGCGAAGCCGGTGCCGCGCGGGCGTCCGGCCGGGTCGCGCAGGGTGACCAGGGCGGCCTCGGGTACGGCGTGTCCGCCGTCGCTTCGCCGCCGGACGTCCTCCGTCCCCGCGTGCGCTCCCGCCATGCCCCGTCCTCCCCGCCGCCGTGCCGTTCCGGCTCCGACGGTAGGCCGGACATGATCAGCGGGCGGGCGAGCGGGAAAACGCGCCCCCTTCCACTCCCTCCGTTCACTCCGAGCGCCCGTCCGGACGGGTGAATACGGCGTACGGGATGGAAAGAGGTTCTCCCGGGGGAACCGAGGGGGGAAACCCGTGGAGCGGCGCAGCGACCCCGTGCCGCCGTCGCTCCACGGTCCCGCCGGGCGTGGCCGGCATGGAGCCGCCGCGTGAAACCGTCACGACACCGCGCCAGGTGCGTTCGCGCGGTGTCGCCCGGGCAGAGCCTGCCTGGAGATGCCCGCGCGGGAGCCGACGCGGCCCGCGAGGGGAGCGGACACCGGGACCGCGGCGCGGTCACACCGGCCGGAGACCCGGCGGAAACCCAGGCGGAAAAGCCGGCGGAGCCCCCGGCCCGGACAAGCCGGACGCGAGGACTCCGCCACGGGTGGACCGGCGCCAAGTAGTCCGCGAAGGCCCGGATCCCTGCCGGGGCCGGGGCCGGGCCGGGGAGAGCCGGGCCCGGGGAGGGCCGGGGAGAGCCGGGCCCGGGGAGGGTCAGCCGAAGACGGCCAGGCTCTTGGCCTTGCCCTTCAGCGGCTCGACGAGGGCCAGCAGGACGCCCTCGGGCCCGAAGACCGCGACCGGGCCGCCGTCCGCGTACTCGTCGGGCATCTCCAGCCGTACGCCGTTCAGCAGCAGCCGGGCACGCCGGGCGTCGACGTCCCAGCGGGGGAACGCGGCCGTGGCGGCCTCGGCCACCGGCATGACGGCCAGCTCCTTCTGCAGCTGGTCCAGCGTGCGCGCCGTGTCGATCTTGTACGGACCGACCCGGGTGCGCCGCAGCGCGGTCAGGTGACCGCCGACGCCCAGGCCCGCGCCGAGGTCGCGGGCGAGCGCCCGGATGTAGGTGCCGGAGGAGCAGACCACGGAGACGACCAGGTCGGTCACCGGGGTGCCGTCCTCGGCGACCGCCTCGCGGACGTCGTGGACCACGAACGACGAGACCGTCACCGGGCGGGCCGGGATGTCGAACTCCTCGCCCTCGCGGGCACGCTTGTAGGACCGCACGCCGTTGATCTTGATGGCGCTGACCTTCGACGGCACCTGCATGATGCGGCCGGTCAGCTCCGCGACGCCCTTGTCGATCGCCTCGCGGGTCACCCCGGAGGCGTCGGCGGACGCGGTGATATCACCCTCGGCGTCGTCGGTGACCGTGGTCTGGCCGAGCCGGACGGTGCCGAGGTACTCCTTCTCGGTGAGGGCCAGGTGCCCGAGAAGCTTGGTGGCCCGCTCGACGCCGAGGACCAGCACGCCGGTCGCCATCGGGTCGAGCGTGCCGGCGTGGCCCACGCGGCGGGTCCTGGCGATCCCGCGCATCTTGGCGACCACGTCGTGCGAGGTGAAGCCCGACGGCTTGTCGACGATGACAAGGCCGTCGGGCGTGGGGGTGTGCTGCGTCATTCGGCGGCGTCGTCCGTCCCGGCCTCGTCGTCCTCGCCCGGCTTGCGGTACGGGTCCGCCTCGCCGGCGTAGCCGGCTCCCGCGGACGCCTCGCGCACCTTGGCGTCGGACTGCCGGGCCTTGTCGAGGAGGTCCTCGATGGTCCGGGCGGTGTCCGGGAGGGCGTCGGCGACGAAGGTGAGGGTGGGGGTGAACTTCACCCCGGCGGCACGGCCGACCTCGGAGCGCAGGATGCCCTTGGCGCTCTCCAGCCCGGCCGCGGCGGCCTTGCGCTCCTCGTCGTCGCCGTACACCGTGTAGAAGACGGTCGCCTCCCGAAGGTCCCCGGTCACCCGGGTGTCCGTGATGGTGACGTGCGAGCCGAGCCGCGGGTCCTTGATCCCACGCTGCAGCTTCTGGGCCACCACCTCTCGGATGAGGTCCGCCAGCCTCTTCGCCCGCGCGTTGTCGGCCACTGGTCCGTCTCCCGTTCCGTATCTCTTCGTGTTACAGCGTTGCGTGCAACAGCGTGCCTGTGTGGATCAGTCGTCGTCGTCGCCGTGGAACCGCCGCCTGACGGACAGCAGCTCCACCTCCGGACGGCCGGCGACCATGCGCTCGCAGCGGTCCAGTATGTCGGCCACGTGCGTCGCGTCCCCGGAGACCACCGCAAGACCGATGCCGGCCCTGCGGTAGAGGTCCAGGTGCTCCACCTCCGCGGCGCTGACCGAGAACTTGCGTTGCAGGTCGGCGACGATGGGGCGGACGACGGAGCGCTTCTCCTTCAGCGAGCGTATGTCGCCGAGGAGGATGTCGAAGGACAGAGTCCCTACGTACATGGTGTTTCCGGATGACCCGCCGGTCCGGGATCGGTGGCTCCTTGAACCGTACCCCGGTTCGCGGTTCCGCCGACGATTATTTACCGCGCACCGGCGGCGCCCCGGGGGTGCCCGGGAACGCCGCCGACACGCCGGTGGCCGGCGGTACCGAGGTACCGCCGGCCACCGTGAGCCGTTCCCTTACGAGCGCGGCTTCTCGCGCATCTCGTACGTCGCGATGACGTCGTCGACCTTGATGTCGTTGAAGTTTCCGAGGTTGATACCACCCTCGTAGCCTTCGCGGATCTCGGTGACGTCGTCCTTGAAGCGACGCAGGCCCTCGATGTTGAGGTTCTCCGCGACGACCTTGCCGTCGCGAAGGAGCCGGGCCTTGGTGTTCCGCTTGACCTCGCCGGAGCGGATGAGCACACCGGCGATGTTGCCGAGCTTGGACGAGCGGAAGACCTCGCGGATCTCCGCGGTGCCGAGCTCGACCTCCTCGTACTCCGGCTTGAGCATGCCCTTGAGGGCCGCCTCGATCTCCTCGATCGCCTGGTAGATGACCGAGTAGTACCGGACGTCCACGCCTTCGCGCTCGGCCATCTGCGCGGCACGCCCCGCGGCGCGCACGTTGAAGCCGATCACGATGGCGTCGGAGCCCATCGCCAGGTCGATGTCGGACTCCGTGACCGCACCGACGCCGCGGTGCAGGATCCGGATGTCGACCTCTTCGCCGACGTCCAGCTGGAGCAGCGAGGACTCGAGAGCCTCCACCGAACCGGACGCGTCACCCTTGATGATGAGGTTGAGCTGCTGGATCTCGCCGGCCTTGAGCACCTTGTCCAGGTCCTCGAGGGAGACACGGCGCGTGCGCTTGGCGAACGCCGCGTTCCGCTCGCGGGCGGCGCGCTTCTCCGCGATCTGACGGGCCGTACGGTCCTCGTCCACCACGATGAAGTTGTCGCCGGCGCCCGGGACGTTGGTCAGACCCAGCACCTGGACCGGGGTCGAGGGACCCGCCTCGGCCACGTTGGCGCCGCTGTCGTCGAGCATCGCCCGCACGCGGCCGTAGGCGTCGCCCACGACCATCGTGTCGCCCACGCGCAGCGTGCCGCGCTGGACCAGGACGGTCGCCACGGCACCGCGGCCGCGGTCCAGACGGGACTCGATCGCGATGCCCTGCGCGTCCTGGTGCGGGTTGGCACGCAGGTCGAGCGAGGCGTCGGCGGTCAGGACGACCGCCTCGAGCAGGCTGTCGATGTGCAGGCCCTGCTTGGCGGAGATGTCGACGAACATGGTGTCGCCGCCGTACTCCTCGGCCACCAGGCCGTACTCGGTCAGCTGACCGCGCACCTTCGTCGGGTCCGCGCCCTCGACGTCGATCTTGTTGACCGCGACCACGATCGGCACGTCGGCCGCCTTGGCGTGGTTCAGCGCCTCGACCGTCTGCGGCATGACGCCGTCGTTGGCCGCGACGACCAGGATCGCGATGTCGGTGGAGCGGGCACCACGGGCACGCATGGCGGTGAACGCCTCGTGACCCGGGGTGTCGATGAAGGTGATGCGGCGCTCTTCGTCGTTGACCTCGGTCGCGACCTGGTAGGCACCGATGTGCTGGGTGATGCCGCCGGCCTCGCCCGCGATGACGTTGGTCTTGCGGATCGCGTCGAGCAGTCGGGTCTTTCCGTGGTCGACGTGACCCATGACCGTGACGACCGGAGGACGGACGACCAGGTCCTCCTCCTCGCCCTCGTCCTCGCCCCACTCGAGGTCGAAGGACTCGAGCAGCTCGCGGTCCTCCTCCTCGGGGGAGACGATCTGAACGGTGTAGTTCATCTCGCCGGCGAGGAGCTGCAGCGTCTCGTCGGAGACGGACTGCGTCGCGGTGACCATCTCGCCGAGGTTCAGCATGACCGCGACGAGCGACGCCGGGTTGGCGTTGATCTTCTCCGCGAAGTCGGTGAGCGACGCACCGCGCGACAGGCGAACGGTCTCGCCCTTGCCGCGAGGCAGCATCACGCCGCCGACCGACGGGGCCTGCATGGCCTCGTACTCCTGACGGCGCTGCCGCTTCGACTTGCGGCCACGACGCGCCGGACCGCCGGGACGGCCGAAGGCGCCCTGCGTGCCACCACGGGCACCGGGGCCGCCGGGACGACCGCCGAAGCCGGGACGACCGCCGAAGCCGCCGCCACCGCCACCGGGACCACCGCCGCCGGGACGACCGGCGAAGCCGCCGCCGCCACCGGGACGACCGCCGCCGCCGGGACCTGCCGGACGGCCGGCGACGCCGCCGCCGCCCGGACGACCGCCGCCGCCGGGACGACCGGCGCCGGCCGGACCACGGCCGCCGGGGCCGCCGCCGGGACGCGGGCTGCCGGCAGCGGGACGCTGCGGCATCATGCCGGGGTTGGGACGGGGGCCGCCGGGGCCGCCGCCGCCGGGACGGGGACCGCCCTGCGGACGGGGCATGCCGCCCGGGGTCGGACGCGAGCCGCCCGGAGCCTGGGGACGGGGACCGCCGCCCTGGCCGGGAGCCTGCGGACGCGGGCCGGCGCCGGGAGCGCCGCCGGGGCCCTGCGGACGGGCGCCCTGCGGGCGGGGAGCCTGCGGACGCGCCATGCCGGCGTTGCCGCCGGAGGTGAAGGGGTTGTTGCCCGGACGCGGACCGGCCGGACGGGCGCCCGGACGCGGAGCCTGACCACCCGGACGGGGGGCCTGACCACCGGGACGGGGAGCCTGGCCGGGACGGCCGCCACCCTGGCCCTGACCCTGGCCCGGACCGGCCGGACGGCCACCGGGACGCGGGGCGCTCTGACCGGGACGCGCCGCGGGGCGCGCCGGCGGAGCGGCCGGGGCGGACGGCGGAGCGGTGAACTCCGGCTGGGCGGGCGCGGCGGGAGCCGCCGGCGCGGCCGGAGCCGCGGGGGCGGGCCGGGGACCGGGGGTGGGGCGCGGACCGGGGGTCGGCGCACCGCCCGCGGGCTTCTCCGCGGCGGGCTTGGGGGCGGCCGGCGGCTTCGGGGCAGCCGGACGTGCCGCCTGCGCCGGGGACGGCGCGGGGGCGGGCTTGGGGGCGGCCTTCTTCGCGCCGGGCTTGGGGGCGGACTTGCCGCCGCCGCCCTGCTGGAAGGCGTCAGTCAACTTGCGTACAACGGGCGCCTCGATCGTCGAGGACGCCGATCGGACGAATTCACCGAGTTCCTGGAGCTTGGCCACGACGACCTTGCTCTCAACTCCGAACTCCTTTGCGAGTTCGTATACCCGGACCTTAGCCACTTCGCTCCTTTGAGGTCCGGGTTGGAAGCCGGACCGTCGCTACTTCATGGGCGTACTCATCGCGTACTCATCGAGTGCTCATCGCAATCTCGACCTGCTTTCAGAACTCGCGAGGTACCTGGGCCGCGCGGCTGCTCCGCGCGACGCTTCTTACGGTGCCGCCGAATCGGCGACGACGGTCTGCTCGACGTGCCGGCGCAACGCCGCCGTGTCGAGCGACCCCTGGGCGCGGAACGCCCGGGGGAACGCCTTGCGGCGGACCGCCTGGTCGAGACAGACCACGGCGGGGTGCAGATAAGCACCCCGGCCCGGCAGCGTACCGCGATGATCGGGGACGCATTCGCCCTCGACCGCCACGATGCGCAGCAGCTCGGTCTTGGCCGCCCGCCCCCTGCACCCCACGCACGTGCGTTCAGGGCCGTACTCGGGGCACACGCGGGTAAGCGTCCGGCCAGACACAGCTAAGTCTACCTCCCCGCACCGACGCCGGCCCGAGTGGGCGGACGTCGCACGGTCGTCTATGTCCTGATGTCAACCGTTGACACGGCTCAAACATTCCGTGCCGCAGGTCACACCGCGGATCGGGGGTGGGGCGAGGCCCGCCGTCAGGCCTCCTGGCCGTCCTGCTCGGTGTCCGGGCGGATGTCGATCCGCCAGCCGGTGAGGCGGGCGGCGAGACGGGCGTTCTGCCCCTCCTTGCCGATCGCCAGCGACAGCTGGTAGTCGGGCACCGTCACCCGGGCGGAGCGGGCGGCGAGGTCGACGACCTCCACCTTGTTCACCCGGGCGGGGGACAGCGCGTTCGCCACCATCTCCGCCGGGTCGTCCGACCAGTCGACGATGTCGATCTTCTCGCCGTTGAGCTCGTTCATCACGTTGCGCACCCGGGCGCCCATCGGGCCGATGCAGGCGCCCTTGGCGTTCAGGCCGCTGCGCATCGAACGCACGGCGATCTTGCTGCGGTGGCCGGCCTCACGGGCGATCGCGGTGATCTCGACGCTGCCGTCGGCGATCTCCGGGACCTCCAGGGCGAACAGCTTCTTCACCAGGTTCGGGTGGGTGCGCGAGAGCGTGACCGAGGGACCGCGGACGCCGCGGGCGACCCGGACGACGTACGACCGCAGCCGCGTGCCGTGCTTGTAGTCCTCGCCGGGCACCTGCTCCTGCACCGGCAGGATGGCCTCGAGCTTGCCGATGTCCACCAGGACGTTCTTCGGGTCGCGGCCCTGCTGGACGACACCGGTGACGATGTCGCCCTCACGGCCGGCGTACTCGCCGAGCGTCGCGTCGTCCTCGGCGTCGCGCAGCCGCTGCAGGATGACCTGCTTGGCGGTGGTCGCGGCGATCCGGCCGAAGTCGGACGGGGTGTGGTCGAACTCGCGGGGCTCCTGCCCCTCCTCGAGCTCGTCCGGGTCCTCCTTCGCCCACACGGTCACGTGACCGGTCTCCCGGTCGAGCACGACGCGCGCGCGACGGCGGCTTCCCTCGGTCCGGTGGTAGGCGATGAGGAGGGCCGACTCGATCGCCTCGACCAGCAGGTCGAAGGAGATCTCCTTCTCCCGCACCAAGCCCCGCAGGGCGCTCATGTCGATGTCCACGGCTACGCCTCCTCGTCATTCTTGTTCTTGCGGCCGAACTCGACCTGGACGCGCGCCTTGGCGACGTCCTGGAAGGCGAGCCTGCGTGTGGTGGCCTTGCGGCCCTTGACCCCCGGGACCTCGAGGTCGAGGCCCTCGTCGTCGACGCCCAGGATCCGCGCGACCAGCTCCTCGCCGTCGGCGAGCTGGAACCTGACCAGCCGGCCCGTGGCGCGGACGTAGTGCCGGTGCTCCGTGAGGGCGCGCTCGGCGCCCGGCGTGCCGACCTCGAGGTTGTACTCGCCGCTGCCCATCGCGTCGCTCTCGTCGAGCTTCGCCGAGAGCGCGCGGCTCACATCGGCGATCTGGTCGAGGTCGGCGCCCTCGTCCGAGTCGACGGTCACGCGCAGCACCCGCCGGCGGCCGACGGACTCCACCTCGATCTCCTCGAGGTCGAGCCCCTGGGAGGTGACGAGCGGTTCCAGCAGCTCTCGCAGCCTCTCGCTCTGGGTGGTGCTCATCCGGGTGACTCCTCGGCCGCGTGTGCTGTTGTGGGATGGATCGCGTGTCAGGTCAAAGGGTATCCGGTCGCGGAGGGTGTTGCCGTCCACCGGGTGTCCCGTCCGCCGTGGCGCGGCACCGGTCGCCCGTGCGGGACTCGGACACGGGTACGGTGATCACACCTGTGCCGACCGGAGTTGACGGCGTGACGGGCCGTCACGCGCCGGGCGCGGATCCGCGCGAACCCGTCCGCCCGCCGACGCCCCCGGCCGGAACAGGGAGAAGTGCGAACCGCCCGCCCGCCGCCACAGGCCCCGCCACCCAGCCGAGGACGCCCGCCGTGCCGTTGCCCCCTTCGCGCCCGCGCTCCGGACCGCGCCGCAGAACCCTGCTCGCCTCGGCGGCGGGAACGGCGGCCGCGCTGCTCGCCGCCTGCTCCACCGGCTCCTCCCCCGGGCGCCCCGCCGCCCGCCCGACCCCGTCGGCCGACGAGCTCGCGCTGACCCGGGCCGCGGCGGACAGCACCGGGCTCGCGGCGCTCCACGACGCGGTGCTGGCCGCCCACCCCGGTCTCGCGGCACGGCTGACGCCGCTGAGGGACACCGCGCTGCGGCACGCGGAGGTCCTCGCCGAACGCGCGGGGGCGAAGGCGTCGCCCTCGCGCTCGGCGCCCTCACCCTCCCCTTCCGCGCCGGCTCCCTCCGTGTCGGCTTCCGGCGCCGCCGCGCCGTCCGTGTCCGGGCCGGCGGTGCCGCGCGAGGAGAAGCAGGCGCTGCGCATGGTCGCGGACGCCGAGCGGGACCTGGCGGGGCGCCGCACCCGGGAGCTGTCCGGGCTCGGCGGCGAACCGGCCCGGCTGCTGGCCTCCGTCGCGGCGGCCGGCGCCGTCCACGTCTACCTGCTGAGCGACGACTAGCCGATGGAGAGGTCCGGGATGAGTCTGGAGGCCACGCAGGCTGCCCTGCGGGCGGAGCACGCCGCCGTCTACGGCTACGGCGTGGTCGGTGGACGGGTCGGCGACGACCGGCGGTCCGAGGCCCGTGAGGCGTTCGAGGCGCACCGCGCCCGCCGGGACGGCCTGGTCCGCGCCGTGCGCGACCTGGGCGGCGAGCCGGTGGCGGCGGAGGCGGCCTACGCGCTGCCGTTCGAGGTGCCGGACGGCGAGGCGGCGGTCCGGCTGGCCGCCGAGCTGGAGGACCGGCTGGCCGGGGTCTACGCCGACCTGGTGCGCGCCGGGCGGGGCGATCGGCGCCGGGCGGCCGCCGACGCGCTGCGGGACGCGGCGATCCGGGCGGCCCGCTGGCGCGGCGGCGGCGTAGCCTTCCCAGGTCTCGCCGAAATGGCGTGAGGGACGACCGGGCACAGCAGAAGGGGAACGACGCACGCATGGCTTTCCAACCGCCGCCACGCCTGGTCAGGGCACTGGCGGAGACCACCGGCGGCGAGGACTGGCTGCGCGGGCTGCCCCAGGCCCTGGACCGCGCCGTGGAGACGCTCGCGCTGTCCGTGGAGCGGGTGCAGGTGCCGGGCGGGCGGAGCTCGCTGGTGGTCCTGGTGCGGCGGTCCGACGGCTCCCCGGCCGTGCTGAAGCTGATCCCGACGCGGTCCCGGCCGGCGAGTGAGCAGGCGGCGCTGGCGCACTGGCACGGACTGGGCGCGGCGCAACTGCTGGAGTCCCCGTCTTCGGAGGACGACGGCGTGCTGCTGCTGGAGCGGCTGAACCCCGACGTGTCGGTCCGCACGCTGCCGGAGGCCAAGGCCCTGTTGGAGGGCGCGGCGACGCTGCGGCGGTTGTGGGTCGAGCCGCCGACCGGCCACGTCTTCGAGACGGTGGAGGAGCGGACGGGACGGCAGGCGGACGCCATGCGGGCGGCGCTGGTGGGCCCCGACGACGAGGCGGCCGCCCTGGTCGACACCGCGCTGGGGCTGCGGACGGAGCTGCTCGCGGATCCGCCCGAACGGCTGCTGCTGCACGGGACGTTCCGGCAGAGCAAGGTGCTGGGCGGGGAGCGGATGCCGTGGCTGGCGGTGGGCCCGGACCCGGTGGTCGGCGAGTGCGCCTTCGACCTGGCGCGGCTGGTGCGGGACCGGGTGGAGGACCTGATCGCCATGCCGTCGGGCGCGGCGACGACCCGGCGCCGGGTCAAGCGGCTCGCGGAGTCGCTGGAGGTGGACCGGGAGCGGTTGCGGGGGTGGACGGTGTTCCGCGCCGTCGAGTCCGGCCTGCGCGCCCGCCGCGTCGGCCGCCCCCGCGACGCCGACTGGCTCCTCGAATTCGCCGCCTGGCTCTGACCCCGGCCTTCTGCGGCACAGGGGCCGTGCGCCTTCCCCTCCCTCCGCCGTGTGGCGGTCCTTGAGGCAGCGAAGCAGATCACCCTTCCTGCGGGCGGCTGGGCCGCCCAGGGGGCGATGGGGGTACCCCCTCTTGGGGGAGGCGGGCGCAGGGGGCCCCTCCGCAGGGAGCGGCTCGCCCCACCCCACAAGCTGACCGCACGGGACCCGCACCGCGGCGGGGCGCAGGGCTGAGCCCCGGTGGGCGGCACTGTTGTGTTCCCCCGACCCGCCCTCTTCCCAGGAGGGACCTGAGGCTCCGGGGAGCGAAGCGTCTCCCGAGGACGTGAGGCCGTGCGCCCCCCCGGACTCCGACCCGGGGGACCCCCATCGCCCAGCGGCACGATTGCCCGCAGGGGGCGAGGGAGCTACGGGTCCGCGCCACGCGGGCCCCGGCCCCCGCGGCAGAGTGGTACCGCGGGAGCTGAGCCGGGAGAGGTCGGATCAGGCCGTGAGGCGGGCGATCGCTTCGGCCACGGGGAGTTCCTCGCGCTCGCCGGTGCGGCGGTCCTTGAGCTCCACGACGCCCTCGGCGGTGCGACGGCCCGCGACCAGGATCTTCGGCACGCCGATCAGCTCCGCGTCCGTGAACTTCACGCCCGGCGAGACGCCCGCCCGGTCGTCCACCAGCACCCGGACGCCCTTCGCGGCCAGCTGCTCGGAGACCTCCAGCGCCAGCTCGGTCTGCGCGGCCTTGCCGGCGGCGACCACGTGGACGTCCGCCGGGGCGACCTCGGCCGGCCAGCACAGGCCCTTGTCGTCGGCGGTCTGCTCCGCCAGCGCGGCCACCGCACGCGTCACGCCGACGCCGTAGGAGCCCATGGTGACGCGGACCGGCTTGCCGTTCTGGCCGAGCACGTCCAGCTTCAGCGCGTCGGTGTACTTGCGGCCCAGCTGGAAGATGTGACCGATCTCGATGGCGCGGTCCAGCTTGAGGCCGGTGCCGCAGTTGGGGCAGGGGTCGCCCTCCTGGACCACCACGACGTCCACGTACGCGTCGACCTCGAAGTCACGTCCGGCGACGACGTTCTTCGCGTGGGTCTGGTCCTTGTTGGCGCCGGTGATCCACGAGGTGCCGGGCGCGACCCGCGGGTCGGCGATGTAGGTGACCTTCTCCAGACCCTGCGGGCCGACGTAGCCGCGGACCAGGTCCTCGCGGCCGGTGAAGTCCTCGGCGGTGACCAGCTCGACCGCGGCCGGAGCGAAGTGCGCCTCGACCTTTCCGAGGTCGACCTCGCGGTCGCCCGGCACGCCCACCGCGACGATCTCGCCGTCGACCTTGACCAGCAGGTTCTTCAGCGTGGCGGAGGCGGACACGCCCAGCGAGGCGGCCAGCGTCTCGATGGTCGGGGTGTTCGGAGTGGGGATCTCCTCGAGGGCGGGCACGGCGGAACCGTCCACCGGCTTCAGCTCGTAGGAGACCGCCTCGGTGTTGGCGGCGAAGTCGCAGTTCGGGCAGTCGGCGAAGGTGTCCTCGCCGGCCTCGGCCGGGGCCAGGAACTCCTCCGACTTCGAGCCGCCCATCGCGCCGGCCGTGGCGGCGCAGATGCGGTAGTCGAGGCCGAGCCGGGCGAAGATCTTCCGGTAGGCCTCGCGGTGCAGGGCGTAGGACTGGGCCAGGCCCTCGTCCTCGGTGTCGAAGGAGTAGGAGTCCTTCATGCAGAACTCGCGCCCGCGCAGCACGCCGGCCCGGGGGCGGGCCTCGTCGCGGAACTTGTTCTGGATCTGGTAGAGGATGACCGGCAGGTCCTTGTAGGAGGACGCCTGGTCCTTCACCAGGAGGGTGAAGATCTCCTCGTGGGTGGGGCCGAGCAGGTAGTCGGCGCCCTTGCGGTCCTTGAGGCGGAACAGCTCCTGGCCGTACTCGTCCCAGCGGCCGGTGGCGTCGTAGGGCTCACGCGGCAGCAGGGCGGGCAGCAGCACTTCCTGGCCGCCGATGGCGTCCATCTCCTCGCGGACGATCCGCTCGACGTTGGCCAGGACCTTCCTGCCGAGCGGCAGCCAGGACCAGACGCCGGCGGCGGTGCGGCGGACGTAACCGGCGCGGACGAGCAGCTTGTGGCTGAGCACCTCGGCGTCGGCCGGGTCGTCGCGCAGGGTCTTCGCCATCAACCGGGACATGCGCTGGACCTGGGCCATGTTCTACAACTCCTGCTGCGTAAGGATGATGGCCACGAGGTTAGCCGGGCGGCCCGCGACGGCGGAAATCGGTTTGCCCCCCGACGGGCGTTCGGCCCCTTCCTCCGCGCCGCCGGGCGCCGGTCCTCCGCGCCGCCGGGCGCCCCGGCCGTCCCCGTCAGCCCCGGGGCAGCGGGAGCGGCGCGCCCATCACGGCGTAGGGCACAGCGGCGCTGGGGAAGTGCACGCGGCGGGCCAGGTCGGTGTAGCCGAGGGTGCGGTACAGGCGGCGGGCGGGGCTCTCCTGGTCGATGGCGGAGAGGATCGAGCGCGGCTCGGCGGCGGTGTCGGTGATGGCGGTGATCAGCGTGCGGCCGATGCCCTGCTTCTGGTGGAGCGGGTGGACGTGCAGTTCGGTGATCACGAAGGAGTCGTCCAGCCACTCGTCGTTGCCCAGGGCCCGCAGGTAGGGCTCGACCACGGTGGACCACCAGTGGGCGCGGTGGTTGGGCATGCCGTAGACGAAGCCGGCGAGCCGTCCGTCCGGGGTGGTGGCGCCGAGCGCGCGGGCGCCGGGCATGGTCATGTGCCGCTGGACGATCTGACGGCGCACCATGATCTCGTCCTCGCCCAGCCCGAACGCCTCGGCCTGCACGGCGAGCGCCTCGTCGACCCGGGCCGACAGATCCAGGGGGGCGACCATCACGGGGCCGGAGGAGGAGTTCGGCATGCCGGGAGGGTACCCGCTGACCGCCGGGTGGCATCCGCCCGGTTCCGGTCCGCCCGCCCCGGCGGCGGGCGGAGGGCGGTCAGAAGAGCACGCTCATGAAGGTGCCGGTCTCGCGGAAGCCGACGCGGCGGTAGGTCGCGCGGGCGGGGGCGTTGAAGTCGTTGACGTAGAGGCTGACCACCGGGGCGACGTCGCGCAGCGCGTAGCGCAGGACGGCGGCCATGCCGGGCGCCGCGTGCCCCTTGCCGCGGTACTCGGGGGCGACCCAGACGCCCTGGATCTGGCAGGCCTGCGGGGTGGCGGCGCCGATCTCGGCCTTGAAGACGACCTTGCCCGCGTCGTCGACGCGCGCGAACGACCGCCCGGCGGCGACGAGTTCGGCGACCCGGGCCTGGTAGAGGAGCCCGCCGTCGCCGGCCAGCGGGGAGACGCCGACCTCCTCGGTGAACATGGCGACGCAGGCCGGGAGGATGGTCTCCATCTCGTCCTTGCGGATCCGCCGCACCTTCGGGTCGGGCGCCACGTCGTCCGGCATGCGGTCGGCGACCATCAGCGGCTGGCGGGCGCGGACGTCCCTGGCAGGTCCCCAGTGGGGTTCCAGGAGACGCCAGAGCTCGGCGGTGGGCCCGGCCGGGCCCACGATGGAGGAGCAGCGGCGCCCGGCGCGCCGGGCGCGGTCGGCGAAGGCCCGCACCGCGCGGGTGGTGGCGCAGATCGGGACCAGGTTGGCGCCCGCGTAGCAGAGCGAGGTGAGGATCCCGTCCTCGTACCAGCCCCACATCTCACCGCCCAGACGCCAGGGGTCCAGTCCGGCGATCCGGACGCGCGCCGCCACGAAGGCGTTCGCGACCGGCTCGCGGTCGAGAACCGCGAGCGCCGCGTCCAGGTCACCGGGTTCCAGAACCCTGGTGGTCGTCTGCGTCAACACGGGGAGGGCCTTGTCATGCGATCTGCTGGTTTCCGCCACTGTACTTGCCGCCCGGCGGACGTGCCGCCGGGTCGGCGGGCCGCGGATCCCTCCCTGGCGCCCCTCGCGGGGCGGTGAAGCGGTCAGCCGGCGACGGAGACGGAGGGCTCGCCGGAGCCGATGCCGTCGGCCTCCATCTGCGCGGCCAGCTTCATGGCCTCCTCGATCAGGGTCTCCACGATCTTGGACTCGGGCACGGTCTTGATGACCTCGCCCTTGACGAAGATCTGGCCCTTGCCGTTGCCGGAGGCGACGCCGAGGTCGGCCTCCCGGGCCTCGCCCGGACCGTTCACGACGCAGCCCATGACGGCCACCCGGAGCGGGACCTCCATGCCGGTGAGGCCGGCGGTGACCTCCTCGGCCAGCTTGTAGACGTCGACCTGGGCGCGCCCGCAGGACGGGCAGGAGACGATCTCCAGGGTGCGCTGGCGCAGGTTGAGGGACTCGAGGATCTTGATGCCGACCTTGACCTCCTCGACCGGAGGCGCGGACAGCGAGACGCGGATGGTGTCGCCGATGCCCTGGGAGAGCAGGGCGCCGAAGGCCACCGCGGACTTGATGGTGCCCTGGAAGGCAGGACCGGCCTCGGTGACGCCGAGGTGCAGGGGGTAGTCGCACTGCGCGGCCAGCTGGCGGTAGGCCTCGATCATCACGACCGGGTCGTTGTGCTTGACCGAGATCTTGATGTCGCGGAAGCCGTGCTCCTCGAAGAGGGACGCCTCCCACAGCGCGGACTCGACCAGGGCCTCGGGCGTCGCCTTGCCGTACTTCTTCAGCAGACGCTGGTCGAGGGAACCGGCGTTGACGCCGATGCGGATCGGCGTGCCGTGGTCCTTGGCGGCCTGCGCGATCTCCTTGACCTTGTCGTCGAACTGCTTGATGTTGCCCGGGTTGACGCGCACCGCGGCGCAGCCCGCCTCGATGGCGGCGAAGACGTACTTCGGCTGGAAGTGGATGTCCGCGATGACGGGGATCTGCGACTTGCGCGCGATCACCGACAGCGCGTCGGCGTCGTCCTGGGTGGGGCACGCCACGCGCACGATCTGGCAGCCGGAGGCCGTCAGCTCGGCGATCTGCTGGAGCGTGGAGCCGATGTCGGAGGTCCGGGTGGTGGTCATGGACTGCACCGAGACGGGAGCGTCACCGCCCACCGCCACCGTTCCGACCTGGATCTGCCGGCTCTTCCGGCGCTCGGCGACCTTGGTCGGAACGGACGGCATGCCGAGTGAAATCGCAGTCATCTGCTGTGCAACCCCATGGTGTGATCAAGCTCGAGGCGGTCGAACACGCTCGAAGCGGTCAACAAGCTCCAGGCCCCGGTTGGGCTCCGGGATCCGAGATTACGGCACCGCCCGCCGACCCGGCACGCCCGCTCCGAACAAATCCGCACAACGGCGGACGCGAAGGAGCAATACGGGCGGCCGGGTCGCGGGCGGCGGTCAGGAGATGCGGACCGGGTTCACCACGTCCGCGATGCCCACCAGCACGGTGAAGCAGACGAACAGGGCGGCCACCACGTACGCGGCCGGCATCAGCTTGGCCACGTCGAACGGGCCGGGGTCGGGCCGCCGGAAGACGCGGGCGATGGCGCGCCGCAGGGACTCCCAGAGCGCTCCCGCGATGTGCCCGCCGTCCAGCGGGAGCAGCGGCAGCATGTTGAAGAGGAACAGCGACAGGTTGAACCCGGCCACCACGAAGACGAAGCCCGCCACCTGCTGGCTGGCCGGGATGTCGAGGGTGACGATCTCGCCGCCGACCCGGGCCGCGCCGATCACGCCCATCGGCGAGTCGTCCTCGCGGGGGCCGTCGCCGAAGGCGGCGTCCCACAGGGCGGGGATCTTCGACGGGAGGGCGATCAGGCCGTCGACGGCGTCCTCGACCCGGTCGCCCATCCAGACGATCGAGTCGCCGAAGTCCTGCCGGAACACGCCGCTGGCGGGGCTGAAGCCGAGGAAGCCGGCGTTCACGAACTCGCCGCGCACCGGCATGCCGCGGTCGTCCTTCTTGGCCACCCTGTTGGTGGTGATGTCCGCCTCGAGCGTGAGCCGCTCGCCCTTGCGGTCCACCACGATCGGGACGTCCTGTTCGCCCGCCCGGGTGCGGATGGCGTCGGAGAGGTCGTTCCACTCGGTGGTGTTCACCCCGCCGACCGAGAGGATCTTGTCGCCGGCCCGCAGGCCGGCGGCGGCCGCGGGGGCCTCCGGGTCCTTCTTCTCGCAGGTGTCGCGCTTCTCGCTGGCCGCGATCACGCACTTCTGCACCGAGCTGACCACGTTGGTCTCCTCACGGATGCCGAAGCCCATGAGGTAGACGAAGAACAGCACGACCGCCAGGATCAGGTTCATGAAGGGCCCGGCGAACATCACGATCACGCGCTTCCACGGCTTGCGCGTGTAGAACATCCGGGTCTCGTCGCCCGGCCGGATCTCCTCGTAGGCGGCCGAGCGGGCGTCCTCGATCATGCCGCGCCACGGCGAGGTGGAACGGGCCTCGATGCGGCCGTCCTGGCCGGGCGGGAACATGCCGATCATGCGGATGTAGCCGCCGAGCGGGACGGCCTTGACGCCGTACTCGGTCTCGCCCTTCTTCCGCGACCAGATCGTCGGGCCGAACCCGACCATGTACTGCGGCACGCGGATGCCGAACAGCTTCGCCGTCGACAGGTGGCCCAGCTCGTGCCAGGCGATCGAGATCAGCAGGCCCACGAAGAAGATGACCATGCCGAGCCCGAACAACAAGATGGTGGTCATCCACGCGCCTCCGCGCTCGTCAGTTCACGCGCCCGGGCCCGCGCCCAGGTCTCCGCCTCGAGGACGTCGGGGAGGGTCAGGGAAGTTCCCGCACTCGGCGTGCCGTGCTCCTCGACCACCCGGACGACCGTCTCCATGACGGCGGTGAACGGCAGCCGGCCGGCCAGGAACGCCTCGACGCACTCCTCGTTGGCCGCATTGAACACGGCCGGGGCCGTCCCCGCGAGCTCGCCGACGTGCCGGGCGAGGTTCACCGAGGGGAAGGCGTCGTTGTCGAGGGGGAAGAACTCCCAGGTGGACGCCGTCGACCAGTCGAAGGCGGGGGCGGCGTCCGGGATGCGCTCGGGCCAGCCGAGGCCGATGGCGATCGGCCCGCCCATGTCCGGCGGGGTCGCCTGGGCCAGCGTCGAACCGTCGATGAACTCGACCATGGAGTGCACGTAGGACTGGGGGTGGACCACGACCTCGATGCGGTCGAAGGGGATGTCGTAGAGCAGGTGCGCCTCGATGACCTCCAGCCCCTTGTTGACCAGGGTGGCGGAGTTCACGGTGATGACGGGGCCCATGGCCCAGGTGGGGTGCGCCAGCGCGTCCTCGACCGTGACGTCCGCGAGTTCCGCCTTGGTGCGGCCGCGGAACGGCCCGCCGGAGGCGGTGACCACCAGCTTGCGGACGTCGGCGCGGGTACCGGCGGCCAGCGCCTGGAAGAGCGCGGCGTGCTCGGAGTCGACCGGGATGATCTGGCCGGGCTTGGCGACCGCCTTCACCAGCGGGCCGCCCACGATCAGCGATTCCTTGTTGGCCAGCGCCAGCGTCCGCCCGGCTTCGAGGGCGGCCAGGGTGGGGGCCAGGCCGATCGAGCCGGTGATGCCGTTGAGCACCGTGTGACAGGCGGAGGCGGCGACCTCGGCGGCGGCCTCCGGGCCCGCGAGGATCTCGGGCAGCGGCTCGGCGCCGTAGCGCGCGGTCAGCGCCTCGCGCAGCTCGGCGGCCTTGTCGGCCCTGGCCACCGCGACGGTCCGCACCCGCAGCCGGTGCGCCTGCTCGGCGAGCAGGTCCACCCGTCCGCCGGCGGCGGACAGCGCGGTCACCCGGAAGCGGTCCGGGTTGCGGAGCACGAGGTCGATGGCCTGGGTGCCGATCGACCCGGTGGACCCGAGGATCACCACGTCCTTCGGTCCGTCGGACGGATCGAAGACCAGATGCGGGTCGGCGAGCGGGGCAGGGCTGTCAGTCATCCCCCCATTGTGGCCCCCGCCCGGCCGCCCGGGAGTCCGCCCTCGTGTGATTCGGGGCGGACTCCCGGGCGAATGGGTCCCTACAGCGCAAGCCCGGTCATCACCAGGACGCGCTCGTAGGTGTAGTCGTCCATCGCGTAGCGCACGCCCTCGCGGCCCACGCCGGACTGCTTGGCGCCGCCGTACGGCATCTGGTCGGCCCGGTAGGACGGCACGTCGCCGATGATCACGCCGCCGACCTCCAGGGCGCGGTGGGCGCGGAAGGCGGTCTGCAGGTCGTGGGTGAAGACGCCCGCCTGGAGGCCGTACGGCGAGTCGTTGACCGCGGCGAAGGCCTCCTTCTCGCCTTCGGTCCGCTGCACGGTGAGCACCGGGCCGAAGACCTCCTCGCAGGAGAGGGTGACGCCCTCGGGCACGCCGGTCAGCACGGTCGGCGCGTAGGTGGCTCCGTCGCGGGCGCCGCCGGTGAGCAGCTCGGCGCCGGCCTTCACGGCCTCGTCGACCCAGGCCTCGACGCGCTTGGCGGCGTCCTCGCTGACCAGCGGGCCGACGTCGGTGGCGTCGTCGGCCGGGTC
Organism: Streptomyces sp. NPDC056600; assembly: GCF_042792855.1. Lineage (NCBI taxonomy): Bacteria > Bacillati > Actinomycetota > Actinomycetes > Kitasatosporales > Streptomycetaceae > Streptomyces > Streptomyces sp. NPDC056600. The sequence goes on along the minus strand of NZ_JBHTVQ010000023.1, from coordinate 44,258 downwards.
GCCGGTGACCTGGGCCTCGACCTTCTCGACGATCAGGGGGACCAGGCGGTCGTACACGGCGGCGTCGGCGATCACCCGCTGCACCGAGATGCAGGACTGGCCGCCCTGGTAGTTGGAGAAGGTGGCGATCCGGGTGGCCGCCCACTCCAGGTCCTGCTCGCTCGCCCAGTCCGCCAGGACCACGGCGGCGGCGTTGCCGCCGAGCTCGAGGGTGCAGTGCTTGCGCGGCACGCTGTCGCGGATGGACCAGCCGACCGGGCCGGAGCCGGTGAAGGAGATGACCGGCAGGCGCTCGTCCTGGACCAGGGCGGGCATCCGGTCGTTGGGCACGGTCAGCACGGACCAGGAGCCGGCCGGCAGGTCGGTCTCGGCCAGGATCTCGCCGAGGACCAGGGAGGAGATCGGGGTGGCCGGGGCGGGCTTGAGGATGATGGGCGCGCCGACGGCGATGGCCGGGGCCACCTTGTGGGCGCTCAGGTTGAGCGGGAAGTTGAACGGCGCGATGCCCAGCACCACACCGCGCGGGACGCGGCGGGTCAGGGCGAGCCGGCCGGTGCCGCCCTGGTCGGTGTCCAGCCGCTGCGCCTCGCCGGCGTTCCAGCGGCGGGCCTCCTCGGCGGCGAGCCGGAACACGGAGATCGCGCGGCCGACCTCGCCGCGGGCCCACTTGACCGGCTTGCCGTTCTCGGCGGAGATCAGCCGCGCGATCTCCTCGGTGCGCTCGGTGAGGCGGCGCGCCACGTGGTCGAGGGCGGCGGCGCGGACGTGCGCCGGGGTGGCGGCGAACTCGTCCCGCACGGCGTGGGCGGCGGCGACGGCCTCCTCCACCTGGGCCTCGGTGGGGACGCTGACGGTCCCGACGGTCCGGCCGTCGTACGGGTTGGTGACGTCGAACGTCTCGTCGCCGGTGGCCTCGCGGCCGGCGATCCAGAAGGCATGGGAGGTCATGCGTCCACGGTAGGCGGGCCCGCGGCCGTCCCGACCTGGCCACCGTGGAGCGGCCAGGGGCCCGTTTGCTCCGAAGCGGCGCACGGTCCGGCGGCGGCCGGCCGGTGCTCACCGCTGCGCGCGCGGGAGCCCTGCGGCTCGCGCGCGGGAGCCCTGCCGCGGGCCTCGGCGCACTACATTGAGGCCCGGTACATGTGACGTCACGCAGCGCACCTGGGGGCCCGATGGACACCGACGGCAAGCCGGACACCCACTCCGTCCACCCGCCACGCCCTCGCCACGCCCCCTCCGTCGAGGCGGCGCCGGCCGGCGCGGCGTTCCTGGACTGGCTGCGCACCCCGCGTCCGCAGGCGGCTCCCGGCATCTGGCGGTTCGGGCACCGGCCGCGGCCGGACGAGGAGCCGGAGGTGACCCCGGCCCGGCAGCTGGTGACCGGGGCGGTGATCTCGTTCCTGGTGGGCTGGCTGGTCTGGTCGCTGCTGTGGAACGGCTACCTGGGCGGCTGGTGGCTGCTGCCGCTGTGGGCGATGGTGCCCGAGTCCTGGGCCGAGCCGCACTCGGTCGCCGCGGTGGTCGTCGTCTACGCCTACTACGCGCTGGTGGGCGGCGTCATCCTGGTGGCGGTGGCCCGGCTGGGCCGCTGGGCGGAGCTGTGGCGGCGGTTCGGGCCGCCGGCCTGGCTCTCCCGTCGGCCCGCTGAAGCGGTCGTCCCCCGCTCCCCCGACGAGGACCCCGCGCGGTTCCCGGAGCTGCGGGCCGCCGGCTCGCCCGAGGCCCTGGCCGCCGCGGACCGGCTCGCGGCGGACGCGCGGGCCGGGCTGATGCGGGACATCGACCACGCCCGCCTCACCCGCGCCTGGCAGAGCGTGCGCGCCGGCCGGCTGCCGCTGACCGCCTTCGCCGACGCGGTGCTGAAGGACGGCGCGGCGGCCTGCCCGCATCCGTCCGGCGCCCGCGACCTGCCGGTGCGCACCGCCCGCCACGACCTGCTGACCGGACAGGTGCGGCTGGGCGCCGCCGCCGACGACCCGCGCAACCCGTACGCCTACCGTGACGCCGGGGTGGCGCTCGCCCCCGACCTGCTGGCGACCTCCCTGGTGGCGGTGGGTCCGGCCGGGGCCGGCAAGACCTCGGCCCTGGTCCGCCCGCTGGCCGAGTCGCTCACCCTGCACGCCCTGGCCGGCCGCGCCGCGGTGGTGGTGGTCGGAGCCGACGGGGCCGGGCTGGGCGCGAGCGACGCCTACGACGTCGTCGTGCGGATCGGCGACCCCGACTCCCCGCACGACCTCGACCTGTACGGCGGGACCACCGATCCGGACGAGGCGGCGGCGGTGCTGGCCGAGGCGCTGGCCGGGGACGTCGCCGATCCGCAGGGCTCCGGCGAGGGCGGGCGGCGGCCGGCCACCGTCCTGGCCCAGCTGCTCGGACCGTTCCGTGCCGTCCACGACCGGTTCCCTTCCGTGCCGGAGCTGCGGGCGCTGCTGGACGGCGACCCCGAGCAGCTGGCGGCGCTGCGCGAGGCACTGGCGCGGGACCCCGCGCACGCCGCGCTGGTGCGCGAACTCGACGCCCGGCAGCGGCAGGCGGGGCGGCACGGAGACGCGGCGCCGCTGCTCGCCGACCGGATCGCGCTGCTGGACCGGCCGGCCTTCGCGACCTTCTTCGACACCACGGGGCGCACCCGGCCGTTCTCGCTGCGGGCGCTGGACCACCCGGTGCGGGTCCGCATCGACCTGCCGCGTCACGGGCACGCGGAGGCCGCGCGGATCCTGGCGCGGCTCGTGCTCGCGCAGTTCGCGGCGAGCGTGGCGGTGCGCCGGGACCGGTCGCTGTTCGCCTGCCTGGTCCTGGACGAGGCCGCCGGGGTGGTCACGCCGGAGGCGGTGCGGGCGGTGCAGCGGCTGCGGTCGGTGAACGCCGGCGTGGTGCTGACGCTGCGCACGCTGGACGACCTGCCGCGGGCGCTGCGGGGGCCGCTGCTGGGGTCGGTGGGGTGCAGGGTCGCGCTGTCCGGGCTCACCCCGTGGGACGGGCAGGACTTCGCCGAGGTCTGGGGCAAGGAGTGGACCGAGGCGCGCGACGTCACCGACCGGCAGATCGTCGCCGAGACGCCGGCCGGCAAGGCGGTGCACGCGCTGCGGCGGGTGATCACCGGGCGGGCGCCGACGGCGCGGGCGGTGACGGTGCGGCAGGTGGAGCGTGAGCGCTGGTCGGCGTCCGACCTGGCCCACGGGGTCCCGCCCGGTCACGCGGTCGTCTCCCTGACCACCGCCGCGGGCGAGCACGCGCCGCCCCTGCTGACCGACCTGCGCGCCTGACGGCCGGGGCGCGCGGCCCTCGGCGGCAGGGCGCCCGCGCCCTCGCGGGGGAACGCGCGCCCCGGCCGTGCGGCGGGCGTCCGGTTACGCGGCCGGCGCCTTGCCCTGGAACCTCTGCAGGTCCGCGGCGCGCGTCTGGATCACCAGCACGGCGACCAGGGCCGCCAGCGCCGCCATCAGGGCGGCGGCGACGAACGCCGAGGTGATGCCCGCGGCGAGCGTCTGTTCCCGCAGTTCGGGCGGCAGCGCGCCGGTCTGCCGGAACCGCCGCCGTTCCTCCGGCGTGGCGGTGGTGAGGAACGAGCGGACCAGGTCCTCCGCCTTGTTCCGGCTGCCGGTGCTGAAGATGGTCACCAGGATGGACAGGCCGAGGGAGCCTCCGACCTGCTGGGTCGCGTTGAGCACCCCGGACGCGGCGCCCGACTCCTTCTCGGCCACGTTGGAGACGGCCATCAGCGTGAGGGAGACGAACTCGAAGCCCATGCCGAAGCCGAACACGAGCATCGGCCCGAGGATGCCGCCGACGTAGCTGCTGGTGACGTCCAGGCGCGACAGCCATCCCAGGCCGGCCGCGGCGAGGACGGCTCCGGTCACCATCACGATCTTGGGGCCGGTCCTCGGCAGCAGCTGGGAGGCGATTCCGGCACTGACCGCGATGACGGCGCTCACCGGCAGGAAGGCCAGGCCCGCCCGCAGCGGGCTGAAGCCCATGACGTCCTGCACGAAGAGGGTCAGGAAGAAGAACATGCCGAACATCGCCGCCGCGAGACAGAGCATGATCGCGTAGGTGCCGGCCCGGTTCCGGTCGCGGAACAGCTTCAGCGGCGTGATCGGCTGCCGTGAGGTGCGCTCGACGAGGAGGAAGGCCCCCAGCAGCACGACCGCGACGGCGAAGGCGACGACGGTGAGGGAGTCGGACCACCGCTTCTCCCCCGCGCGGATGAACCCGTACACCAGGGCGACCATGCCGAGCGTCGAGGTGAAGGCCCCCGCCGCGTCGAACCGTCCCGGCCGGCGCTCCGACTCGCGGATGAACCGGAGCGTGGCGAGCACGATGAGCAGGCCGATCGGGACGTTGACGAAGAAGATCCAGCGCCAGGTCAGCCACTCGACGAGGATGCCTCCGCCGAGGAGCCCGATCGCGCCGCCCCCCGCGGACACCCCCGCGAACACGGCGAACGCCCGGTTGCGTTCGCGTCCCTCCTCGAAAATGGTGGCGATGAGCGCCAGCGCGGTCGGTGAGGCGACGGCGCCGCCGATGCCCTGAAGGGCGCGGGCGGCCAGGAGCTGCCAGGGCGCCTGCGAGACGCCGCACAGCAGCGACGCGAGGGTGAAGAGCGACACGCCGAACAGGAACATCCTGCGGCGGCCGAGGATGTCACCGGACCGGCCGCCCAGCAGGAGCAGACCGCCGAAGGTGAGCGTGTAGGCGTTGATCACCCACGCGAGGTTCGCCGTGGTGAAGTCGAGTGCCGTCTGGATGTGCGGCAGCGCGATGTTGACGATGGTGATGTCCAGCACCACCATCAGCTGGAGCGAGGCGAGCACCAGGAGCGCGACCTGCTTGCTGCCGTTCTCCGGAGTCGTCCCGCCGGCGTCCGGCCCGTGCCGTCGCAAGCTCGGTGACACTGTCAGCTCCCTCCGCTGCCGCACCGGCCCGGGGCCGGTCCGCGCAGGTCGGCGGCCTTGTCGTCGACGACGAAGGCGGGCCCTCCATACGGGTCGACAGTACGGTCGGCCCGGTGCCCGGGCGACCGCTGCGGACCGTCCGGGGGACACCCGTCCGACGCCCGCCCGGCCTCGGCGCCACGCCCGCCCGGCTTCGACGCCACGCCCGACCCGACCCGACGCCACGCCCGGCTCCCGCGGGGCGGCACGGCCGCGCGCGGAACGCGTCCGCCGCGGCCTGCCAGTGCGGCACAATCACCGGTGGGTTCACTCCGGTCCGGCCAAGGACCCCCGCCTGTCAGGAACACCGATGCCGCCCACCCTCGCCTCGCTGCTGCACCACTCCGCGCTGCACCTGACCCTCCGGGCCGGTGAGGGCACCCCGCTGGACGTCCCCGTCCGCTGGGCGCACGTCAGCGAACTGCCGGACCCCGTCCCCTACATGGAGGGCGGGGAGCTCCTGCTCACCACCGCGCTGAAGGTCGACGCCGAGGACCCGGCGGAGGCCGGCGACTACGTGCGCCGCCTCGCCGCCGCGGGGGTCGTCGGCCTCGGCTTCGGCGTGGGCGTCAACTACGAGAAGGTGCCCGAGGCGCTGGTGACGGCCGCGGCCGAACACGGCCTCCCCCTCCTGGAGGTGCCGCGCAGCACGCCCTTCCTGGCGATCAGCAAGGCCGTCTCCGCGGCCATCGCGGCGGACCAGTACCGCGCGGTGACAGCGGGCTTCGCCGCGCAGCGCGAGCTGACCCGGCGGGCGCTCGGCGACGGGCCCGAGGGCGTGCTGGCGGCGCTGGCCGCCCAGGTGGACGGCTGGGCCGCGCTGTACGACGCCGCGGGAGCGGTGGTCGCGGTGGCGCCCGACTGGGCGGAGCGGCGCGCCGCGCGTCTCACCCCGGACGTGCAGCGTCTGCGCGACCGCCAGTCGCCCGCCACCGCGGTGATCGCCGGGCAGCGGAACCCGGACGAGGGGGCCGAGCGTCCCGGAGCCGCCGGCGACGGACCGGGGCAGGAGGAGCGGCCCCGGGACGGGGACCACGAGCAGGCCCGCGACACCGGCGAGGACCGGGTCGAGCTGCACACCCTCGGCACCGGCCGCCGCCCCAGGTCCGCGCTCGCCGTCGGCACCGCCGCCCCCCTCGGGACCGCCGAGCGGTACGCCGTGCACTCCGCGATCGCGCTGCTCACCCTCACCACCGAGCGGTCCCGCTCGCTGCACGAGGCCGAGCAGCGCATCGGCGCCGCCGTGCTGCACATGCTGCTGTCCGGCGAGGCGCAGCACGCCCGGACGGTCGCGGGCGACCTGTACGGCGGGCTGCTGGACGCGCCGTTCCGGGTGGTGGTGGCGGAGTACCGGGGCGAGGAGCTGGCCACCGCGCTGGAGGCGGCGGCCGCCTGGGCGGGCGAACCGGTGCTGGTGGTGCCGGAGGAGGAGCAGGGCCGGCTGGTGGCGCTGGCCGCGGACGGCGGCGCCGCGCTGGCAGCCTGCGCCGAACAGGCGGCGGCCCTGGAGGGCGCGGCGGAGCGCGGCGGGCCCACGGCGGCCGTCGGCGTGTCCGCCCCGGCCGGGCCGACCAGTGTGGCCTCGGCGTACAAGCAGGCCGTCCAGGCGCTGGCGGTGGCCCGCCGGCGGGGACGGGTCCTGGTCGAGCACGAGCACCTGGCGGCCGGCTCGGTGCTGCCGCTGCTCGCCGACGACGCCGTCCGCGCCTTCGCCGAGGGCCAGTTGCGTGCGCTGCGGGACCACGACGCCACCGGTCGCGGCGACCTGGTGGCCTCGCTGCGCGCCTGGCTGTCCCGGCACGGCCAGTGGGACGCGGCCGCCGCCGACCTCGGCGTCCACCGGCACACCCTGCGGTACCGGATGCGCCGCGTCGAGGAGATCCTGGGCCGCTCCCTCGACGATCCGGACGTCCGCATGGAACTCTGGCTCGCCCTCAAGGCCACGGGCAACGGAAACGGGAACGGCCACGGCCACGGCACAGGTCCCTCCCGGGGGGCCGGCCGGCGCCCCGCGGACGCCGGGGACAGCTGACCGGACCGGCCCGCACTGCGCCATCCCGGACAACGCGACGCGCCGAACGCTCCTGCGTGGAGCATGCTCGCCCCGCCCGCCGGGCCCTAGCCTGCGAACAGGAGGGAAGTGTCCGCCCGGCGAGCGCCGGACGAGGACTCCCGCCCCGACCGCCCGCTCGACCCCAGGGAGCCCCCCATGTCCGCATCCGCGCTGCCGCAGGAGCGTCGGCTCGTCACCGCCGTCCCCGGCCCGAAGTCGATCGAGCTGCAGGCCCGCCGGGCCGCCGCGGTCGCCCAGGGCGTGGGCTCCACCCTGCCGGTCTTCGCCGCCCGCGCGGACGGCGGCGTCATCGAGGACGTCGACGGCAACCGCTTCATCGACTTCGGCTCCGGCATCGCCGTCACCACGGTCGGCGCCTCCGCGGAGGCCGTGGTCCGCCGGGCCTCCGCCCAGCTGGCCGACTTCACGCACACCTGCTTCATGGTCACCCCGTACGAGGGCTACGTCGCCGTCGCCGAGGCGCTGGCCGAGCTGACCCCGGGCGACCACGCCAAGAAGTCCGCGCTGTTCAACTCCGGCGCCGAGGCCGTGGAGAACGCGGTCAAGATCGCCCGCGCGTACACCAAGCGCCAGGCGGTCGTGGTCTTCGACCACGGCTACCACGGCCGCACCAACCTCACCATGGCGCTGACGGCGAAGAACATGCCGTACAAGCAGGGCTTCGGCCCGTTCGCCCCCGAGGTGTACCGGGTGCCGGTGGCCTACGGCTACCGCTGGCCGACCGGCGCCGAGAACGCCGGCCCGGAGGCCGCCGCCCAGGCGGTCGACCAGATCGTCAAGCAGGTCGGCGCCGAGAACGTCGCCGCGATCATCATCGAGCCGGTGCTCGGCGAGGGCGGCTTCATCGAGCCGGCCAAGGGCTTCCTGCCGGCCATCCGCGAGTTCGCCACCGAGAACGGCATCGTGTTCGTGGCGGACGAGATCCAGTCCGGCTTCTGCCGCACCGGCCAGTGGTTCGCCTGTGAGGACGAGGGCATCGTCCCGGACCTGATCACCACCGCCAAGGGCATCGCCGGCGGTCTGCCGCTGGCCGCGGTCACCGGCCGCGCGGAGATCATGGACGCCGCGCACGCGGGCGGCCTCGGCGGCACCTACGGCGGCAACCCGGTCGCCTGCGCCGCCGCGCTGGGCGCCATCGAGACCATGAAGGAGCTCGACCTCAACGCCCGCGCCCGGCACATCGAGGAGCTCATGAAGGGCCGCCTCGCGGCGATGGCGGAGAAGTTCGACGCCATCGGCGACATCCGCGGCCGCGGCGGCATGATCGCCATCGAGCTGGTGAAGGACCGCACGACCAAGGAGCCCGACGCGCAGCTCGCCGCCGCCGTCGCCAAGGCCTGCCACAACGAGGGCGTGCTCGTCCTCACCTGCGGCACCTACGGCAACGTTCTCCGCTTCCTCCCGCCGCTGGTCATCGGTGACGAACTGCTGAACGAGGGACTGGACGTCCTGGAGCAGGCGTTCGGCGCCGTCTGACAAGGTCAGCGGGGTAAATGGGGCCCGGGCCTCCGTCCCGGGAGACGCTGTGAAGAACGTGTGCGGGGTGGATGGCGGGACGGGGCGGCGACTGTCCCGGCCTGCTGGTCTGCCGTAAGTTCGTCACAGATGAGAGACATCCCGAACCCGCGGTCCGCCGCGGGGGTCCGGGCCGAGGTTTCCCCAGCCACGGCCTGACGGTGCTTCGCGCACACCCGGAGACCTGACGCTCCGGGTTCTCCTCACCGATCGGACGGCCGTCCGCCCCAAACCCCCCGGGGCGTACGGCACCCGATCCGGACCGTCACTTCACGGCGGTCCTCCGAAGGGCCGGCACACACCCCCCCTTGTGCCGGCCCTTCGGCATGTCCGGGCGCGTTCCGGCGTCCGCGTCGCGTCAGGCACCCTGGGGGGCGTGCCGATCACCTCCTCCCGTCCCGTCGCCCCGCCGCGTCCGCGCCCGTCGGCGCGGCGTGCGCTGCCCTGGCTGCTGGGCCTGCTGTTCGCCGTGCTGACCTGGCAGGTCGTCTCGGAGGGTCCGTTGGCCAGGGCCGACGAGCGGCTGGGCCGGGCGCTGATCGAACGGGACGGGCTGTCGGCGTTCCTCGCGGACCTGGGCAACGCGGAGGTGGCCCTGCCGGTGCTGGCGGCCGCGGCGGGCTGGGCCGCGGTGCGGGGCCGCCGGGCGGGGCGGGCACGGTGGTGGACGCCGCCGGCCGTGGCGGCGGGAGCGGCGGTGGCCGTCCCGCTGGTCGTGACGCCTCTGCAGGCGCTCATCGCCCGGCCGGGGCCGCCGCCGATGGCCCCGGAGACGGGTTTCTACCCCTCGGGTCACACGGCCACGGCGGTCGTCCTCTACGGCGTCGCGGCGCTGCTGCTCCTGCCCTGGCTGCGGCGGCGGGCGGCGCGGCTCGCCGTGGTCCTGCTGTGGGCGGCGCTGGTCGCGGGCACGGCCGTGGGGCTCGTGCGGCACGGCTACCACTGGCCGCTGGACGTGATGGGCAGCCTCACCGCCGGCGGCGCCGTCCTCACCGCGCGCACCGGCGGCCCGGCCGCCCCGCCTGACGCGCGGGCCGCCCCCTGACGACGCGGACGCCGCCCCGGACGAGGCGAAGCCCGCGCCTGACGAGGCGAAGCCCGCCCCGCACGAGGCGAAATCCTCGCCGCCCGGGGACGTCAGGTGCCGTTGAGGCCGGCCACCGCCTCGTGCATCGCGATCTCCAGCAGCACGGGGTCGGTCAGCAGTCCCGTCCCGTCGGGCGGGACCACCCACCGCATGCGCCCCCCGGACCTCCCCCACCTGCGCCCGGGGTGGGGCACGACCACCCAGGTGCCGCGCCCGGCCGCCCGCACCCCCGTGCCGAGCCACCGACCGGCGGTGCCCGGCGGGACGAAGAACCCGAGGCGGTGGTCGTCGAACCCGGCGAGCACCGGCCCCATCCGGTCCAGGCACCGCCGCAGCACCGCCAGCGTGGCGTGACCGAGTTCGCCCGGCAGTATCAGCACGTCCCAGGCCTTGCCGGCCGGCAGCAGGGCCACGCCGTCGGCCCGTTGCCCCCATTCCGCGCGGCAGGCCGCCGGGTCCGGGGCGACCGACGCCAGCCACTCGACCGCCCGCCTCACCGCAGCCGTCCCGTTCATCCGCGGACCACCTCCTCGCTCCCGGCGGGCCGCCGTCCGGCCGCGCGCACTGTCCCGTGGGAGAGAGGAGGTTCCGTCCCGGTCATTACGCGACTTCGACGGACTCACCCGTTCGGGTGAGCAACCTGAGGGGGCCCTCAGCTGTCGAACCCGAGACCCACCCGGTCCAGCGCCCGCAGCCACACGTTGCGCCGGCCGCCGTTGACGTCGGCCCGGGCCAACGACCAGCGGGTGAGCGCGATGCCGGTCCAGGCGAACGGCTCGGGCGGGAACGGCAAGGGCTTGGAGCGCACCATCTCCAGAGCGGTCCGCTCGGTCTCCTCCCCGTCGAGCAGGTCCAGCACGACCTGCGCGCCGAACCGCGTGGCTCCCACACCCAGCCCCGTGTAGCCGACGGAGTAGCCCACCCGCCCGCGGTGCGCGGTGCCGAAGAAGGGCGCGAACCGCGAACAGGTGTCGATGGCGCCTCCCCAGGCGTGGGTGAACCGCACGCCCTCCAGCTGCGGGAAGCAGGTGAAGAACTGCTCGGCGAGCGCGGCGAAGGTCTCGGGGCGGTTGTCGTACTCGGCCCGCACCTGCCCGCCGTAGCGGTACACGGCGTCGTAACCGCCCCACAGGACGCGGTGGTCGGCGGTGAGGCGGAAGTAGTGGAACTGGTTGGCGAGGTCCGCCAGCCCTTGTCTCCCCCTCCATCCCACCGAGGCCATCAGGTCCTCCGGCAGCGGTTCGGTGACCAGGGCGTAGTCGTACACCGGCACGGTGTAGGGCCGCACCCGGCGCAACAGGCTGGGGAAGACGTTGGTGGCCAGCGCCACCTTCCCGGCCCGGACCGACCCGTAGGGCGTGGGCACGTGCACCCCGGCGCCCTGCTGCCGCAGGGACAGCGCGGGGCTGTGCTCGTGGATCCTGACGCCCAGCCGCAGGCAGGCCTGTTTGAGTCCCCAGGCCAGCTTGGCCGGGTGGACCAGGGCGACGCCCCGGCGGTCGTACAGACCTCCGAGGAAGGTCGGGGAGTCGACGTGGGCGCGCACCCCGTCCGCGTCGAGGAGTTCGACGTGGTCCGCGAGCCCGTGCTCCTCCATCGTCCGGTACAGCTCGCGCAGTTCGCCGATCTGGTGCGGTTCGGTGGCGAGGTCGATCTCGCCGGTGCGCTCGAACTCGCAGTCGATGCCGTACGTGGCGACGGTGTCCTCGATGGCGTCGAGGTTGCGGGCGCCCATCTCCTCCAGGGTGCGGATCTCGCCGGGCCACCGGGAGAGTCCGTTGGCGAGTCCGTGGGTGAGGGAAGCGGCACAGAAGCCGCCGTTGCGCCCGGAGGCGGCCCAGCCGATCTCCTTGCCCTCGAGCAGCAGCACGTCGCGACCAGGGTCGCGTTCCTTGGCGAGCAGGGCCGTCCACAGGCCGCTGTACCCGCCGCCGACCACCAGCAGGTCGCAGGTGGCGGCGGCGGTGAGGGCGGGCTCGGGGCGGGGACGGCCCGGGTCCTCCAGCCAGTACGCGGCCGGCCGGGCCTCGGCGAGAGACTTGGTCCAACGGTTCATGGCTCCAGGGGCCATGAATCTCAACTCCCCACAGGATGTGTCGGATTACGCCTTGTTGCGAGTGTTTCTCTTCTCCATGCGCCGCCGGCCGTTGCCCACGGCCATGGAGATCACGACGACCAGCACGGCGACCAGGAACATGGCCGTGCCGACGACGTTGATCTGCACCGGGGTTCCGCGCTGCGCCGATCCCCAGACGTACATGGGGAAGGTGACCGTGGAGCCCGCGGTGAAGTTGGTGATGATGAAGTCGTCGAAGGAGAGCGCGAAGGCGAGCAGCGCGCCGGCCGCGATGCCGGGCCAGGCGATGGGCAGGGTGACCCGCAGGAAGGTCTGCGCCGGTCCGGCGTAGAGGTCCTGCGCGGCCTGCTCGAGGCGGGGGTCCATGGACATCACGCGCGCCTTGACGGCGGTGACGACGAAGCTGAGGCAGAACATGATGTGGGCGATCAGCACCGTCCAGAAACCCAGCCGCGCGCCCATGTTGAGGAACAGGGTGAGCAGCGAGGCGGCCATCACGACCTCGGGCATCGCCATCGGGAGGAAGATCAGCGAGTTGACCGCGCCGCGCCCGCGGAACCGGTAGCGGGCCAGCGCGAAGGCGATCATGGTGCCCAGCACGGTGGCCGCCAGGGTGGCCCACAGGGCGAGCTGGAGGCTGAGCGCCAGCGACCCGCAGAGGCCGGAGACGCCGCAGGGGTCGCTCCAGGCGTCGGTGGAGAACGTGTGCCAGGAGTAGTTGAAGCGGCCGACCGGGTCGTTGAACGAGAAGACGGTCACGACGACGTTGGGCAGCAGCAGGTAGGCGAGGGTCAGCAGGCCGAACACGACGACAAGGCGCCGCCGGATCCAGGTGACAAGGGCCATCAGACGAGATCCTCCGTCCCGGAGCGGCGGATGTGGACGCTGACGGCCACCAGGATCACGGCCATCAGGATGAAGGAGAGCGCCGCGGCCGTCGGGTAGTCCAGGACGCGCAGGAACTGCGTCTGGATGACGTTGCCGATCATGCGGGTGTCGGTGGAGCCCAGCAGGTCGGCGTTGACGTAGTCGCCGCCCGCCGGGATGAAGGTCAGGAGCGTCCCGGCCACCACGCCCGGCATGGACAGCGGCAGGGTGACCTTGCGGAAGACGGTGGCGGGGCGGGCGTAGAGGTCGGCGGCCGCCTCGTGCAGGCGCGGGTCGATGCGCTCCAGCGAGGTGTACAGCGGCAGGACCATGAAGGGCAGGAAGTTGTAGGTCAGGCCGCAGACCACCGCCAGGGGTGTCGCGAGCACGCGGTCGCCCGCGGTCAGGCCGAGCCAGCTGGTCACGTCGAGGACGTGCAGGGTGTTCAGCGCGTCGACGACCACTCCCCCGTCGGCGAGGATCGTCTTCCAGGCCAGGGTGCGGATCAGGAAACTGGTGAAGAACGGCGCGATCACCAGGATCATGACCAGGTTGCGCCACCGTCCGGCCCGGAAGGCGATCAGGTAGGCCAGCGGGTAGCCGAGCAGCAGGCACAGCACGGTGGCGGTGCCCGCGTAGAGGACCGAGCGCAGGAACTGCGGCCAGTACGCGGCGAGGGCGTCGGCGTAGGTGGCGAAGTGCCAGGTCACCTGGTAGCCGGCCTCCAGCGACCCGGTCTGCACCGAGGTGGACGCCTGGTAGACCACCGGCAGGGCGAAGAACACCAGCAGCCAGAGCATGCCCGGCAGGAGCAGCAGGTAGGGGACGGTCCGGCCGCGGCGGCGCGGCGGCCGGGCGGCCTGCCCGGCGCCGGCCGGAGCGGGGGGCGGGGCGGACCCGGTGAGCGTGGTGGAGGTCATCCGGCGTCCCCCTTCCCGGGCGTCCCGGCGACCGTGCCGGCCATGTCAGCCGTCTCGAGGGTCTCGGTCCCGGCCTCGATGTCCTGGGCGGCGTCCAGCGCGAAGGTGTGGGCGCGGCTCCAGTGCAGGACCACCTCGGCGCCGGGCGCCAGACGGGGGTCGCGGTCGACGTTCTGCGCGTAGACCGCGAGGCCGAGGCCGGCCGGGCTGTTCACCAGGTACTGGGTGGAGACGCCGAGGAAGCTCGCCTCGGTGACGACACCGGTGACCTGGTTGCGGCCGGCGGGTATCCGGTCGGCCTCGTCGGCGTGGGTGAGCACCGCCTTCTCGGGGCGCACGCCCACCAGCAGCCGCGTTCCGGCGCCCGCGGGGGCCGGGCAGCGTTCCGCGGGCACGCCCAGGGTGTCGCCGCCCGCCCGGACCAGGATCTCGTCCTTGGCCGTGGAGAGGACCTCGGCCTCGATCAGGTTGGAGGTACCGAGGAAGTTGGCGACGAAGGTGGTGGCCGGGTTCTCGTAGAGGTCGGCGGGGGCGCCGAGCTGTTCCACCCGCCCGGCGTTCATCACGGCGACGGTGTCGGCCATCGTCATGGCCTCCTCCTGGTCGTGCGTGACGTGGATGAAGGTGATGCCGACCTCGGTCTGGATGCGCTTGAGCTCCAGCTGCATCTGCCGTCGCAGCTTGAGGTCGAGGGCGCCGAGCGGCTCGTCGAGCAGCAGCACCCTGGGGTGGTTGATCAGGGCGCGGGCCACCGCGACGCGCTGCTGCTGGCCGCCGGAGAGCTGGTGCGGCCTGCGGCGGGCGAACTCGCCGAGCTGCACCAGGTCGAGCATCTCCCCCACCTGCTGCTTCACCGAGCGCACCCCGCGCCGGCGCAGCCCGAAGGCAACGTTCTCGAAGACGTCCAGGTGCGGGAAGAGGGCGTAGGACTGGAAGACGGTGTTGACCGGCCGCTTGTACGGGGGCAGCCGGGTGACGTCCTGGTCGCCGAGGTGGACGGTGCCGGAGCTGGGCTCCTCCAGTCCGGCGATCATCCGCAGGGTGGTGGTCTTGCCGCAGCCGGAGGCGCCGAGCAGGGCGAAGAAGGATCCCTCGGGGACGGTCAGGTCGAGGGGGTGGACGGCGGTGAAGTCGCCGTAGACGCGGCTGATGCCGCTGAGGCGGACGTCGCCGCCGGAGGTGGTGCCGGTCATCTCGGTCATGCCTTTCACGCGCCCGTCAGCTTCGCGAACTTGGCCTCGTAGGCCGTCTCTTCCTTGTCGGTCAGGGAGCGGAACGCCCGTGACTTCGCGGCCATGTCCCGGTCGGGGAGGATCAGCGGGTTCGCGGCGGCGTCGGCGTCGATCTTGGCGAGCTCCTCCTTGACGCCGTCGACCGGGCAGACGTAGTTGATGTACGCGGCGAGCCGCGCCGCCATGGGCGGCTGGTAGAAGTGGTCGATCAGTCGCTCGGCGTTGGTCTTGTGGCGGGCCCTGGCCGGCACCAGCAGGTTGTCGGTGGACGTCAGGTAGCCGCTGTCCGGGACGACGAAGTCGATCTCGGGGCTGTCGGCCTTGAGCTGGACGACGTCGCCGGCCCAGGCGACGCAGGCGGCGAAGTCCCCGCTGGTGAGGTCGGCGGTGTAGTCGTTGCCGGTGAAGCGGCGGATCTGCCCCTTGTCGACGGCCTTCTGCAGACGGGCCACCGCCGCGTCGTAGTCGTCGTCGGTGAAGTCGCCGGGGTCCTTGCCCATGTCCAGCAGCGTCATGCCCATGGTGTCGCGCATCTCGGTGAGCAGGCCGACGCGTCCCTTGAGCTTCGGGTTGTCCAGCAGGTCCGACACCGACCGCACCTCGACGCCGTCCAGCGCCTTCTTGTTGTAGGCGATGACGGTGGAGATGCCGGTCCACGGATACGAGTAGGCGCGGCCCGGGTCCCAGTCCGGCGAGCGGAACTGGGCGGAGAGGTTGGCGTACGCGGTCGGCAGGTTGGAGGGGTCGAGCTTCTGCACCCAGCCGAGGCGGATCATGCGGGCGGCCAGCCAGTCGGTCACACAGATCAGGTCGCGGCCGGTGTCCTGCCCGGCGGCCAGCTGCGGCTTGATCTTGGCGAAGAACTCGTTGTTGTCGTTGATGTCCTCGCTGTACCTGACCTTGACGCCGGTCCGCGCGGTGAACGCCTCCAGGGTGGGATGGCGTTTCTCGCTCTCGTCGACGTCCATGTACTCGGTCCAGTTGGAGAAGCTGACGGTCTTCTCCTTCGACGAGTGGTCGTCGGCGGCGGCCGCGCCCTGGGTGCTCCCGGCCGGCGGGATGCCGCACGCGCTCAGCGCGCCGGCGCCTCCGGCCGCGAGCACGCCGCCCGCCGACGCGCGCAGCAGGGAGCGGCGGCTGAGGGCGGCCCTGCGGGCCGGGGGGAGGCGGTCGGGCTGGTACTGCTCCATGCGCGAGGTGCCCTTTCGGGAATGCCCTTTCGGGTGGTGTCGACGGGAGGCGGTCCGCCGCCGGAGGGCGACGGCCTTGCGGCGTCCGGCCGCCCGGGGGGTGGCGGCCGAGGGCGCCGCGACGTGGTCCGCGAGGACCGGCGGGGCCAGGCTGGGTGCCGATCCTGACAGAGCGACGGGGCTCCAACAAGGGATTCCGTTGTTGCCATTTGATTAATCAACGGAATCTGTCGACCACGGGCGGGTCGTGCGGAAAACCCGGGGGCGCGCTGTCGGTGCCACGTGCGAGAGTGCGGGCGTGACGGACATGCGAACGAACCAGGTGCGCAGTCGTGAGGACCTGGCCCGGCTGATGGACTCGGGGACCCGCGTCAGGTTCCTGCATTTCTGGGGCCACCGGCCGCAGAGCGACGGCAGCGTGGGCGCCGGCTGCCTGAGCCAGTGGTGGCCGTCCCCGTTCACCGTGGACGGCAGGCGGTACGGGACGGCCGAGCACTGGATGATGGCCGCCAAGGCCCGCCTGTTCGGTGACGCGGAGGCCGAGAGCCGGATACTCGAGGCCGACGGCCCGGCACAGGCGAAGAATATCGGACGAACGGTCCGCGATTTCGACGAGGCGGTGTGGGAGCGGGAGCGCTTCGGCGTCGTCGTCGAGGGCAGCGTGCACAAGTTCGCCGCGCACGAGGAGCTGCGGGCCTTCCTGCTGGGCACGGGCGACCGCGTCCTGGTGGAGTCCAGCCCGCTCGACCGCGTATGGGGCACGGGCCTGGCGGCGCGGGACGACGGGGCCTCGGACCCCGCCCGGTGGCGAGGTCTCAACCTGCTGGGCTTCGCCCTGATGGAGGCCCGGGAGCGGCTGGCGGGCTGAGGGGCGGCCCGGCGGCGGGCGCGACGGCCGGCACTGCGGTGCTTGGGTCCGGGGGCGGCAGGCACGGGGCCCGGAGCGGTCGGCCTACGATGTCGTGACCGTTCTTAAAGACTGAGCGGGAGTGAGTCCTGGGTCCAGACCCAGGACTGGTGCTCAGCCGCATGCCCCGAACGGTGTTGGGCATGCTGGTCGCCCGCTTTCGCCTCGGCTTCCGGCGGAACGGATCGTGTCCGTTGTCCGGGGATCGAGGGGCGGGTTTCCTCACGCCCTCGTGCACTCGGTGCGGCCTGGGCGGCTCGATGTCCCGCACGATCACTCCGGTCGTGCGGGGGCGTTGCCGTCCGACGCCGGACCGGGTGTCCGAGAGCGCGTCGTCCGATCGCGATGGCCGCGGCATCATGCCGGGTCATCTCGCGATTCGCTGTGGTGAGGGGCTTCTTCCAGTGCTGGGCGCCCCACCGGCTGGTGTAGGCGGGGTCGACGGCGACGATGGTGAGACCGTGTTCGGCGGCCATGTTCACGATCCGTGCCTTCAACCGGGCGGTCGGGATCCCGGAGACCGTCTGCCGGAACTTCTTACGCCGTCCGTGTTTCTCACGGGTGGTGCTGTCGGTGAAGTCGAGGTCCTCGATCGCCACCGCACCCACCCCCTCACGCCCCGCCCAATTCATCAGCCGGGTCAGCGCATGCCGCAACTGGGCGTCGCGGTGGGGCGCGCTGCCGGTGAGGTCGTAGGCGAACCGGCGCGGCTCACCGACCGGGTTCCCGTGCTCGTCCAGCCGGTACGCCGCCAGGTGATCGGCGTTCATGTCCACGCCGATCACCCCGTGGGCGCGCGCCGTCTCCAGCGGGACGGCCTGGAGGGCCGGTCGCTTCCACGACGCCGTGACATACCAGCGGTCGCGGACCGGATCGTGGCGGATCTCGTAGGCGACAGCACGGTTGGCTTCGATACGGTCGGCCCATTCCTCTCCCCGGTGCGCGAACATCACCCGGCCTGTGAGGACGTAACGCCCGTGCGGGGCGTTCGCCAGATGCCCCAGTGGCCTGGGCAGCTTGATACCGACCTGGCCGTCGGGGGTGACACGGATGGTCTCGTTCCCGAACCTCTTGCCCGACTCGCCGTCCGCGGAGAAGAACGCCCGCGCGGCTTCCCACCGCGCCCGCCACTCGTCCTCGGTGAGGCCGGCCTCCGCCAGGTGGTGGCGCGTGGTGGCCAGGCGTTTGCCGCCGCGCACCACATGGACCCGGCCCGCCTCCCAGTCCGCCCTCACCTGCGCGTGCCGGGCCTCCAGCGCTCGCAGTCGCTGGGCCTTGGCCCGCCACTCCCGCTCGGACCGGTAGCCGCCCGGAGACCGCTTGGAGCCCTTCGCGCCGATCGGCTGGGCGAGCCGGTGGCAGATAGCGTTAATGGTGGTCTCGAGTTGGTGGAGGTGGGCGGCCTGGGCGCGGCGGGCCAGCGCGTACTGGTCGTGCGTGGCCTTGGTGACCGCACCCGCCCACCGCGACGAACACGCGGCCGTCAGCGCCTGCTTCCGCACAGCCCACGACGCCGCACTCCGCTCGAACCCGGCCTGCCCGTATACCCGCAGGTCACGCGAGGCGAGCGAACCCAGATAAGAGCCGACCTGCCGCAACACCTCCACGTCCCGGGCGGTGAGGGCCTTCAGCCGAGTGCGGATCGCGCACCCCGTCGCCTCCCGCACCACGAACGGCACACGCAACGACCGCAACGGCCCAGTCACACGGGCAGCGGTCAGCGCGCGACGGCCTCCGCCGCCGTTCCCCACCGCCTCGACCGCTCCCACACCTTCACAACGACACGCACTCGCACACAGTTACGCTCACGGAAACAGGTTCAGCGGCCAACTGTTCCGAACCCCCAGGAAGGACCTCCGCATGACCGACCAGCCCGCCGTCCCCCGCACCCTCGACGCCGGCGTTCCCCGCGACCTCCACGCCTTCGTCGCGGGTCTGCCCAAGGCCGAGCTGCACGTGCACCACGTGGGCTCGGCCTCCCCGCGGATCGTCGCGGAGCTGGCCGCTCGTCACCCGGACTCGAAGGTCCCCACCGACCCCGAGGCGCTGGCCGACTACTTCACGTTCACGGACTTCGCCCACTTCATCCAGGTGTACCTGTCGGTGGTCGACCTGGTCCGCACCCCGGAGGACGTCCGGCTGCTGACCTACGAGGTCGCCCGCGACATGGCCCGCCAGCAGGTCCGCTACGCCGAGCTGACCGTCACCCCGTACTCCTCGGTCCGCCGCGGCATGGACGAGAAGGCCTTCATGGAGGCCATCGAGGACGCCCGCAGGTCCGCGGAGGCCGACTTCGGCACCGTGCTGCGCTGGTGCTTCGACATCCCGGGCGAGGCCGGCCTGGAGTCCGCGGAGGAGACCGTGCGGCTCGCCACCGACGACGCGCTCCGCCCCGAGGGCCTGATCTCCTTCGGCCTCGGCGGCCCGGAGATAGGAGTCCCCCGCCCGCAGTTCAAGCCGTACTTCGACCGCGCCCGCGCGGCCGGGCTGCACTCCGTCCCGCACGCCGGCGAGACCACCGGGCCCGGGACGGTGTGGGACGCGCTGCGCGAGCTGGGCGCCGAGCGCATCGGCCACGGAACCAGCTCCGCCCAGGACCCGCGGCTCCTCGCGCACCTGGCGGAGCACCGGATCGCCCTGGAGGTCTGCCCGACCTCGAACATCGCCACCCGTGCCGTGCGCACCCTGGACGAGCACCCGATAAGGGAGTTCGTGAAGGCCGGCGTGCTGGTCACCGTCAACTCCGACGACCCGCCGATGTTCGGCACCGACCTGAACAACGAGTACGCGGTCGCCGCCCGGCTGCTGGACCTCGACGAGCGGGGTCTGGCCGACCTGGCGAAGAACGCGGTGGAGGCGTCCTTCCTCGACGCGGCCGGCAAGGCCCGGATCGTCACCGAGATCGACGCGTACACGGCGGCATGGCTCGCCCCCTGACCGCGGTCGCCCACCGCGGCGACCCCTACCGGCACCGCGAGAACACCGTCCCCTCGCTGCGCTCCGCCGTCCGGCAGGGGGCGGACGCGGTGGAGGTGGACGTCCGCCTCACCCGTGACGGCGTGCCGGTGCTGCTGCACGACGCCACGCTGAAGCGGCTGTGGGGGCACGACCTCCGCGTGGCCTCGCTCACCGCGGCGGACCTCCGGGACCTCACCGGCGGCGGCGTGCCCACGCTGGCCGAGGCGTTGGAGGCCACGGCGGGCCACCGGCTGCTGCTGGACCTGTCGTACGACGCCGTGGGGACGCCGGACGCCGTGCGGCGCGTGCTCGGGACCGTGTCGGAGGGCGGGGCGCGGGAGCGCGTGTACTGGTCGGGTGCGGCGGCGACGCTGCTGGCGGTGCGGTCCGCCGACCCGGCGGCCGAGCTGGCCCTGACCTGGACGACGGCAGCCCCGCCGCGCCCGGGGCTGCTGGCGGCGGTCCGGCCGCGGTGGCTCAACTACCGGTTCGGTCTGCTCTCCGGGGACCTGGTGCGGCGAGCGCACGCCGACGGCCACCTGGTCCAGGCGTGGACCGCGGACACCGGCCGCACCATGCGGCGGCTGATCGCGGCGGGCGTGGACGCGGTCACCACCAACCGGATCGACGTGCTGGCTCGGCTGCGCGACGCCCGGGTCCGGGCGTCGGGCGACGCGGACGGCACGCGCGGCGCGGGTGACGCGGGTGACGCGAGCGACTCCCCCTAAGGGTGGTCCCCGGCTGCGCCCGGGCGTGAAGTGCCCCTGGGGTGAGGGCAGTTACAGGGTCGCGCCCCTCCTCGGCGATGATCCGCCCCGGTGGCCGCCGCCCGCAGGATGACCGTGCCGGAAAGGCGCCCCGTCATCCCGAGGAGACCGCATGCCCCGCAGCACCGCCCGCTCCGCACGCACCAACGGCACCGCCCGCACCGCCCGCCCGGCCCCTCCCGCCGCGGGAACGTCGCGTACCGCGCGCCGCACCCGCGGCACGGCCGTCACCGCCGTCGCCGCCGCGCTGGCCCTGGGGCTCGGCGCCCTCGCGCTGCCGGCCGGCGCCGCGACGGCCGCACCGCGGCCGCCCGTCTCCTGCGTCACCCTCGCGCCCGGGCCCGATGCCGAGGCCCTCTGCGAGGCGATCTCCGGGCTCCCCGACGACGAGGCGACCGCCGCCCAGATCCGCGTCGGCGGCCACGGCGCCTGGCTCGGCACGGCCGGCGTGCGCGACCTCGACACCGGCGCCCCCGCCCTGCGGCACGCACGCTTCCGGGCCGGCTCCACCACCAAGATCGTCACCGCGTCGATGGTGCTCCAGCTCGCCGCCGAGGGCCGGATCGGCCTCGACCGGCCGGTGCAGCGCTACCTGCCGGGCCTCTTCCCCGACAGCTTCGCGCCGATGACCGTGCGCCAGTTGCTCAACCACACCAGCGGTCTGAAGCCCGGCGCCTCCTTCGGCGACACCACCGAGGACATGTGGGAGCACCGCTTCGAGACCATGACCCCGCAGGAGGTGGTCGCCGGGTCGGTCGCGGCGGGCCCCGGCGCCACCCCCGGCACGGTGCAGCGCTACTCGAACATCCACTACGTCGTCCTCGGCCTGATGATCGAGAAGGTCACCGGCGACACGCTCGCCCACCAGGCCCAGGTCCGCGTCTTCCGTCCGCTGGGCATGCGCGACAGCTACTTCCCGGTGAACGGCGACCCGCGGATCCACGGACCGCACAACCGCGGCTACGAGCGGATCGGCGGCCGCCTCACGGACGTCACCGACTGGAACATGACGGACCGTTTCGCGGCCGGCGATCTGATCTCCTCCACCGCCGACCTGGAGACCCTGCTGGTCTCCCTCTTCCGCGGCAAGGTCGTCCCCGGGCCCTACCTGGACCAGATGTTCGAGGTCCCGGAGGTCAAGGACTACGACACGGGCGAGGACGCGACCATCGGCCTGGGCCTGGAGCGATTCGTGAACCCCGCCGGCCTGGAGATCTGGGGCAAGACGGGCTCCCGCCCCGGCTACCACACGGTGATCGCGGCCACCCGGGACCTGTCCCGCACCGTTGTCTACTCGGTCAACTCCACCGACGCCCGGGGCGACGGCAACGCCATCGCCCAGCGGTTCGCCTTCCCCGCCTTCAACCGCTGACCGCGCCCGCCCCGGCCGCCGGCCCCGCAGCCGCGCCGTCGGCCGGGGCGGCCGGGGCGGCCTCGGCACTCTTGACGGCCTCGACGGCCTCGGAGGTCAGGGCCTCGAGTCGCTTGATCCGCCGACGCAGGACGAGCAGGGGGATCACCCCGAAGACGCCGAAGGAGATGTCGATCAGCGTCCAGAAGACCGGGATGCCGCGGATCGGCCCGCAGATCAGCGCCAGCGGGACGACGCCGGCGCAGGCGATCATCCCGAACTCGATCACCCAGATGTTGCGCACCGGGTCCCGGTAGGGCCCCCAGAAGGCCACCGCGATCACCAGATGGGCGAACGCCAGCCAGTCCGTCCCGTACAGCAGGAACGGGTACGCGGCGTCCGCCTCGTCCAGTCCCCGGCGCACCCTGGTGATCCACTCCATCAGCCCGTCGGGCGTCGGCAGCGCCTCCAGCACCTCCTGCGCCCAGCGCAGTTCGTGCACCAGCGGGAAGGCGGTGGCCCCGCTGAGCACCAGGCACACCACGAAGAACAGCAACCAGCACCGAATGCCCCTCAGCAGGGCGGCTCCGTCATCCACACCGAGCAGCGTACGCCATCTTTGAACGTGTTCAAATACAGTTCCGGCCGTCCGTGTGCGCACATGCCGTGCGCGCACACGCGAACGGGGCCCCGGGCGGTTCGGTCACCGCCCGGGGCCCCGTCGTCGTCGCGGGGTGCGCCGCTGCCGTCAGCCCTCCAGCGAGGTCATCACGTGCTTGATGCGCGTGTAGTCCTCGAAGCCGTAGCCGGAGAGGTCCTTGCCGTAGCCGGACTTCTTGAATCCGCCGTGCGGCATCTCGGCGACCAGCGGGATGTGGGTGTTGATCCAGACGCAGCCGAAGTCCATCGACCGGGACATCCGCATCGCGCGGGCGTGGTCGCGGGTCCACACCGAGGAGGCCAGGGCGTAGTCGACGCCGTTGGCGTACTCCAGGGCCTGCGCCTCGTCGGCGAAGGACTGGACGGTGATGACCGGGCCGAAGACCTCGTTCTGGATGATCTCGTCGTCCTGCCGGAGACCGGAGACGACGGTCGGGGCGTAGAAGTAGCCCTTGTCGCCGACGCGGTGGCCGCCGGCCTCCACCTTGGCGTGCGCCGGGAGGCGGTCGATGAAACCGGCGACCTGGGCGAGCTGGTTGGCGTTGTTCAGCGGCCCGTAGAGCACGTCCTCGTCGTCCGGCTGCCCGGTCTTCGTGCCGGCCGCCGTCTTGGCGAGGGCGGAGACGAACTCGTCGTGCACCGACTCGTGGACCAGCACGCGGGTGGCGGCGGTGCAGTCCTGGCCGGCGTTGAAGTAGCCGGCCTCGGCGATGGCGGAGACGGCCTTGTCGATGTCCACGTCCTCGAAGACCACGACCGGCGCCTTGCCGCCGAGCTCGAGGTGGACCCGCTTGAGGTCCTTGGCGGCGGAGCCCGCGACCTGCATGCCGGCGCGCACCGAGCCGGTGATGGAGGCCATCGCCGGAACCTTGTGCTCGACCATCATGCGGCCGGTCTCGCGGTCGCCGCAGACGACGTTGAAGACGCCCTTGGGCAGGATGCCGCCGAGGATCTCGGCGAGCAGCACGGTCGACTCCGGCGTGGTGTCCGACGGCTTGAGGACCACGGTGTTGCCCGCAGCGATCGCCGGGGCGAACTTCCAGACGGCCATCATCATCGGGTAGTTCCACGGCGCGACCTGCGCGCAGACGCCGACCGGCTCGCGGCGGACGATGGAGGTCAGGCCCTCCATGTACTCGCCGGCCGAACGGCCCTCGAGCATCCGCGCGGCGCCCGCGAAGAAGCGGATCTGGTCCACCATGGGCGGGATCTCCTCGCTGCGGGTGAGACCGACCGGCTTGCCGGTGTTCCTCACCTCGGCCGCGATGAGCTCCTCGGCCCGCTCCTCCACCGCGTCGGCGATCTTCAGGAGGGCCCTCTGACGCTCGGCGGGCGTGGTGTCGCGCCAGGCCGGGAAGGCCGCGGCAGCCGCGGTCATGGCCGCGTCGACGTCGGACTGCGCGGACAGCGGGGCGGTGGCGTAGGGCTCGCCCGTCGTCGGGTCGATCACCTCGGTGGTGCGCCCGTCGGCGGCGTCCCGGAACTCACCGTCGATGTAGTTGCGCAGACGACGCAGTTCGGTGGTCACTGCCGGCCTCCTGATCGATGCGGGTGTCCCGCTCACGCGGAACGTCTCGTTGCTTGAGACGCCCACCCTAGTCCGGAACCGCACGTTTCCGACACCCCCAACCGCGCCACATCTGCGAAATCCGCAGTTAATCGACTCCTGAACGACGAATTTCATCGGTCGACTCTTGCCGAACGATCGATCCGTCGTGCAGAGTGGCACCGTGGCCAGTCGAAACGCAGACCCGAGCGGCGGCACCCCGCACCTGGATTCCGTCTCCCTCGCGATCATCGAGCAGCTCCAGGAGGACGGCCGGCGCCCCTACGCGGCGATCGGCAAGGCGGTCGGCCTGTCCGAGGCGGCGGTGCGCCAGCGCGTGCAGAAACTGCTGGACCAGGGCGTGATGCAGATCGTCGCGGTGACCGACCCGCTCACCGTGGGCTTCCGCAGGCAGGCCATGGTCGGCGTCCACGTCGAGGGCGACGTGGAGGCGGTGGCCGACGCCATCGCCGCCATGGACGAGGCGGAGTACGTGGTGATGACGGCGGGGCGGTTCGACCTGATCGTCGAGGTCGTCTGTGAGGACGACGATCACATGCTGGAAGTGATCAACCGGCGTGTGCGCGCCGTCCCCGGGGTGCGTTCCACCGAGAGTTTCGTCTATCTCAAGCTGAAGAAGCAGACCTACATGTGGGGAACGCGATAGCCGTGAACAGCCAGGACAGCCGGAACAGCCAGGATCCCGGCAGCAGCAAGGACCGCGGCAGGGCCGCCTACGACCACCTGTGGATGCACTTCACCCGCATGTCGTCGTACGAGAACGCCCCCGTCCCGACGATCGTGCGGGGCGAAGGCGTCCACATCTTCGACGACACCGGCAAGCGGTACCTGGACGGCCTGGCCGGCCTCTTCGTGGTCCAGGCGGGCCACGGCCGGGCGGTGCTCGCCGAGACGGCCGCCGCGCAGGCGCGTGAGCTGGCGTTCTTCCCCGTGTGGTCCTACGCCCATCCCCAGGCCGTCGACCTCGCCGAGCGGCTCGCGCACCACGCCCCGGGCGACCTGAACAAGGTCTTCTTCACCACCGGCGGCGGCGAGGCGGTGGAGACCGCCTGGAAGCTGGCCAAGCAGTACTTCAAGCTGACCGGCAAGCCCACCAAGCACAAGGTGATCTCGCGCGCCACGGCCTACCACGGCACCCCCCAGGGCGCCCTCTCGATCACCGGCCTGCCCGCCCTGAAGGCCCCGTTCGAGCCGCTGGTGCCGGGCGCGCACAAGGTGCCCAACACCAACCTCTACCGGGCCCCGCTGCACGGCGACGACCCGGAGGCCTTCGGCCGCTGGGCCGCCGACCAGATCGAGCAGCAGATCCTCTTCGAGGGCCCCGACACGGTCGCCGCGGTCTTCCTCGAGCCGGTGCAGAACGCCGGCGGCTGCTTCCCGCCGCCGCCCGGCTACTTCCAGCGGGTCCGGGAGATCTGCGACACCTACGACGTGCTGCTCGTCTCCGACGAGGTCATCTGCGCGTTCGGCCGCCTGGGCACCATGTTCGGCTGCGAGAAGTTCGGCTACCAGCCGGACATGATCACCTGCGCCAAGGGGATGACCTCGGGCTACTCCCCGATAGGGGCCTGCATCGTCTCGGACCGGCTCGCCGAGCCGTTCTACCGGGGCGACAACGTCTTCCTGCACGGCTACACCTTCGGCGGCCACCCGGTCTCCGCGGCCGTCGCGATGGCCAACCTCGACATCTTCGAGCAGGAGAAGCTCAACCAGCACGTGCTGGACAACGAGGGCGCCTTCCTCGGCACCCTGGAGAAGCTGCGCGACCTGCCGATCGTGGGCGACGTGCGGGGCAACGGCTTCTTCTACGGCATCGAGCTGGTCAAGGACAAGGACACCAAGGAGACCTTCGACGCGGAGGAGACGGAGCGGGTGCTCTACGGGTTCGTCTCGAAGAAGCTCTTCGAGAACGGGCTGTACTGCCGGGCCGACGACCGCGGCGACCCGGTGATCCAGCTGGCCCCGCCGCTCATCTCCGACCAGGGCACCTTCGACGAGATCGAGCAGATCCTGCGCGCCACCCTGACGGAGGCGTGGACCAAGCTCTGATCTTGATCAGATCGCTTGTCGCCCCCAGGCGCCGCGCGCCACTCTGTCGCTCCCGACGGGGCCTTCCCGCCGGGAGCGACAGGGGGCGGACATGGGGCGTGCGGTCACCGCGGTGGCGGTCGTGACGGCGTGGGCGGTACTGGCGGGCTGCGGGGGCGGAGCGGCCGAGAAGGGCGCGGAGGCGCCGCGGACCCCACGGCCTCCGAGGACGGCGGAATCGGCCTCGCCCACGCCGTCCGCCGTCGACCCCGAGGCGTACTGGGCCGACGTGGTGGCGGGCCTGGACGACGAGACCCGCCCCGCGGACGGCCCCGCCCGGGTCCGTCATCCCCTCGGCGACAACGTCTCGTTCGCCTGGGAGACCGCCGACGGGCGCTTCTGCTGGGCCCTGAAGGAAAGCCTCGGTTCCAGCCTCTCCTGCACCAAGGACCCGATGCCCCTCGGCCACGAGCCCCGCGTACGGGAGATGTTCCGCATCTGGAACACCTACGGCGACCTCATCCTCTTCGTGGCCGACCATGAGAAGGTCACGTCCCTCTCCTGCGGCTCCCGCGACCTGCCCGTCGGCGGCGGAGAGACGCTCTCGGACGGCCGCCGCACCGTGTACGCCGTGCACGTGCCCGACTCCCAGCCTGAGGGCTCGGGGGGTGCCACCTCCGGGAGAGTGACCGTCGAGGTCGACCGGAGCTCGGGGCCGGCGACGGAGTACCTGCAGCTGGAAGGCCGGGACGACATGTCGGCGGAGATGTTCGAGCGGAGCAGCAAGTGCCGCTGACCGCCCGACCTCGCCGCCCTTCCCGGCACATGAGCTGACCGTGTGACAAGACGGCGGGGGTGCGGGGCCGGACGGGTGAGACACGGCGCCCAGGAGCCCCGGCCTCGCACCGCCGCCGCCCGGTTCTACCTAGCGTGCCCAGTGACCGATCGGGGCTGTCTTCGTTCCCCCGGACGGGGGAACGGACAGCAATCGCACGCGATCTGAACCGAGGTGACGCCCGTGGAGGCCCCGCCGGACAACGACGTGCTCTGGGCCAGAGCCCTGCACTTCACGCATCGCGACCGCACGCCCGGGCTGAACGGCGTATCGCTGGGCGTCCGGGACGGCGAGATCCTCGCCGTGGGAGGCCCGCGCGGCAGCGGCAAGACGACTCTGCTGCGCTGCCTGTCGGGCATGCTGGCGCCCACCAAGGGGGAGGTCTGGTTCAACAGCACCCCCGTGCACACGATGGGCCCGCTGAGCCGCGAACGGCTGCGCCGGGAGCGGTTCGCCTGGGTCGACCCGGAGCCCGGACTCGTCCCGGAGCTGAACGTCTGGGAGAACGCCGCCCTGCCCCTGATGCTGCGCGGCATGGGCCGCCGCAAGGCCCGGGAACGCGCCGTCGACTGGCTGGAGCGCCTGGACGTCGGGGCGTTCGCCCGCAGGAACCCCCTGGAGCTCAACCAGGCACAGCGTCAGCGGGTGGCCATCGCCCGTGCCCTCGCCCCCTCCCCCACCGTGCTGTTCGCGGACGAGCCGACCGCACCGCTGCACCGCGCCGACCGGGTGCACGTGCTGCGCACCCTGATGACCGCGGCCCGCTCGCACGACATCACCGTCGTCCTGGCCACCGGCGACCTCGAGGCGGCCGCCCTGGCCGACCGTGTCGTCCACCTCCTCGACGGACGCCGTGTCAGCAACGCGCAGCTGCCCCCGGCTGCCGGCACGGAGGGGCGCGCCTCGTGCTCGCTCTCCGTCTAGGCCGCCGTTCCGGCTCCGCCGTCCAGCTCCGCCGGCTGATGGTCGCGGCGGCGTCCGGCGGCACCGCGTTCCTGCTGCTGTCCTCCCTCGCCCATGCCCTGGCCCATCCGGAGGCCCCGGGCGACGCCTCCGTCCGGCTGGCCTGGTGCGCCGCGCCGCTGGCCGCCACCGTGTACCTGGCGGTGGCGGTGGCCCGCACCGACCCGGGGACCCGGCCGCGACCGGGGCTGTCGGCCATCGGTCTGGGGCCGGGCCGCCTGATGGCCGTCTCCGTGGTGACGACGGCGCTGAGCTGTCTGCTCGGCTCGGCGCTCGGGCTGCTGTTCTTCCTGCATCTGCGCGGCGACCTCACCGGGATGCCGTTCGACGGCGGGGCGGCCGCCCTCCTCTCGGCCGGCCCCCCGCTCCCGCTGCCGGCCACGCTCACGCTGCTCGCCCTGGTCCCGCTGATCGCCTCCGTGGCGACCGCGTCGGCGCTGCGGCCGCGGGAGGCGGGCGGGCTGCGCGCCTCGGCCCGCCGCCGGATGCCCGACGCCCGGCGGGGGAAGCCGCGTGCGGACTCGTCCTCCTCCGGTTCCCCGGCAGCCCCGGAGCCGGCGGCGTCGCCGTCCCCTGCCTCGGTCCTCGACGGGGAGGCCGCGGCGACGGGCGGAGTCACGGCGGTCGCCGTGGCCGCGGACCAGGACGAGGACGCACCGGTCCCCGCTCCGGTGGCCGACGTACCGGCTCCGCTGACCGCCGCTCCCGACGGGCTGCCCTGGGGCGTGGCGATCCTGGTGGCCGGCCTCGGCGTCTCCACCTATGCCAACCGCACCGGCGTCGCCCTCTCCCCCGACCTGGCCACGGTGCCCGGGGGCCTGCTGGCCGGCTGGGCGCTGGCCGCCCTGGGTCTGGCACTGATCGGGCCCGGCCTCACCCACCTGTGCGGACGGCTGCTGCAGGCCGTCCGCCCGGGCGCGGTCCGCCTCCTCGCGGGGCGGGTGCTGATGGCCGAAGCCTCCCGGGTGGGGCGTCCGCTGGGTGTGGTCGCGGCGGTCGCCGCCCTGGCCTACGCGCTGATCCTGCGCTACGGCCTCGGCGGTGCGGTCCTCGGCCCGCTGGGGGCGCTGGGCGCGGTGCTGGTGACGGGCTGCACGGCGGCGACGCTGGCCGCGGCCGCGATCGAGGTCCGTCAGATCCGGGCGGACACCATGCTCGCGCTGCTGAGGGTGGGCGCCCCGGCCGGCACGCTGCGGGCCTGTGCCGCGCTGCGCGCGGGCGTCCTGCTCGCCGTCTTCGGTCCGCTCACCGTGGCGGTGGCCGAACTGGCCTCGCTCACTCCGGGGAGCTGACCCGGCAGCGGAACCGATCCGCCGGAAACCGGTCCGGAAGGGCGCCGCACTCGCGATGAGTTCGGCGCCCTTCCACGGTCTCCCCTACAACCGCACACCGTGTCGAGGAAGGCGTTCCCATGTACCAGCAGATGATCTTCGTGAACCTGCCCGTCGGCGACATCGAGGCCTCGAAGACGTTCTTCTCCCAGCTCGGCTACTCCATCAACCCGCAGTTCTCCGACGAGACGACCGCCTCCGTGGTCGTCGCCGACAGCATCGTCGTGATGCTGCTGGCGCACGAGAAGTACCAGCAGTTCACCGACAAGGAGATCGCCGACGCCAGGAAGACCAGCGAGGTGATGATCGCCCTGAGCGCGGAGAGCCGCCAGAAGGTCGACGAGCTGGTGGAGCGGGCGCTCTCGCTGGGCGCCACCGAGCCGCGCGCCCCGCAGGACCTGGGTTTCATGTACGGCCGGGCCTTCGACGACCTGGACGGTCACACCTTCGAGGTCGTCTGGATGGACCCGGCGGCCGTCGAGGGCTGAGCCGTCCGGCTCCGGCCCGGAGCGGTCAGTCCCACCGCGTGCGGGACAGCCACAGGTCCAGCAGCGCGCGGTCGCCGAGCACCTCGAGCGACCCGGCGTCGGGCGCCGTCCGCCGCTGGAAGGCCAGCAGCACCTCGGTCAGCGGTCCGCGCAGCGCCACGTCGGCCCTGCCGTGCCGCCGACTCCAGCGGACGCCCTCGTCGGCGAGCTCGACCAGCCATTCGGCGTCGAGCCCGGCGGGGGCGTCGGTGGCGTGCAGGTGGAGGGTGCGGCCGCCGAGGCGCAGGGCGGCCCCGTCCTCGTCGTCCGGGTCCCGCTGGGAGAACCGGACGAGCCCCAGCCACTCCTCGATCGTGTCGGCGGCCACCTCGGGCGCCACCTCGTAGGGCTGCCGGGCGGCGAACGCGGCGTCGGCCCGGTGGACGGCCAGTTCGTTGCTCATCCGGCGGGCCCAGAAGCCGGCCGTCCGCTCCTCGTACCAGGACCAGACCGGCGTGTCCGGGGCCGCACCGGACAGCGCCTCGACGAGCAGCCGCCCGGACTCCTCCAGCCACGCGTCGAGGGCGGCCGCGTCGCCGCGCGCCTCGGGCCCGTCGAACCCGGGGACCTCCTCGTCGGGGAGGTCGGCGGTGGCCCTCCGCGCGACGAGCAGCGCGGCCCACCGCAGCGCCCCGCCGACGTGCCGGACCAGGTCCTCCAGCGTCCAGTCCGGGCAGGTCGGCACCCCGGCGGCCAGGTCGGCGCCCGAGGTCACCACCGACCGCAACTGCCTGGTCTGACGGCGGACGTTCGCGATGTGGTCCTCGTGCGAGAGAGTGATCATCCCCGCACCCTAGGCTCCACGGCTCAGCCGAGCACCACGGTTTCGCGGGTGTCGAAGGAGACCGAGACCCTCTCCCCCTGCGCGGGGGCGTCCCGCAGCGGGCACACCGCCTCCAGTTCCGGCGCGTCCCCGTCCGGACGCAGCCGCAGCGCGACCTGCGCGCCCTGGAAGGTGCGGGCGGTCACCGTGTACCCGGGCTCCGCGCCCACCGGCGTCACCCGGACGCCCAACGGACGCACCAGCACGGTCCGTTCGCCCTGCGCCGAGCCCGCAGGGACGGGCACCCGGCCCCAGGGAGTCTCGGCGACGGTCCCGGAGACGCTCGCCCCGGTGACGTTCTCGAATCCGAGGAAGCGGGCCACGAAGGCGTCCGCGGGACGCTGCCAGACCTCCAGCGGCGTGCCGGACTGGGCGACGCGCCCGTCCCGCATCACCACGACCCGGTCCGCGAGCGCGAAGGCCTCGCCCTGGTCGTGCGTGACGGCGAGCACGGTCGTGCCCAACCGGCCGAACAGCTCACGGAGTTCGACCACCAGACGCTCGCGCAGGGAGCGGTCGAGCTGGCCCAGCGGCTCGTCGAGCATCAGCAGCCGGGGGCTGGGAGCCAGCGCGCGGGCGAGAGCGACGCGCTGCTGCTCGCCGCCGGAGAGCGTACCGACGGCGCGCGCGCCCGCCCCGGGGAGCCCGACCAGCTCCAGCAACTCCCGTACCCGCCGGTCCTGTTCCTCGCGCCCCGCACCGCGCATGCGCAGACCGAAGGCGACGTTGCCGGCCACGTCGCGCTGCGGGAAGAGCTGGTGGTCCTGGAACATCAGGCCCACCCCCCGCCGGTGCGCGGGCACCCGCACCTGGTCGCGGCCGTCCAGCAGCACCCGTCCGGCGTCCACCTGCTGCAGGCCCGCGACGGCCCGCAGCAGCGTCGACTTGCCGCTGCCGCTGGGGCCGAGCACGCAGACGATCTCGTGCTCGGCGACCGCCAGGTCCACCGCGTCCAGGGCGGCGTGTCCGCCGAACCGGACCGTCGTGCCCTCCAGGCTGAGCAGCATCGTCAGAACTCTCCCGTCCGGTCGCCCCGCAGCCGCTCCAGCACCAGCAGGGCCGCCGCGCACACCACCATCAAGATCACCGAAAGGGCCATGGCCTGGCCGTAGTTGAGGTCGCCGGGCCGCCCGACGAGCTTGGCGACGGCGACCGGCAGGGTCGGGTTGTCGGGCCGGGCGATGAACACCGTCGCCCCGAACTCGCCGAGGGAGACCGCGAAGGCGAACCCGGCGGCGATCAGCAGCGCCCGGCGCACCATCGGCAGGTCCACCTCGCGCCACACCCGCCACGGCGAGGCGCCGAGCACCGCCGCGGCCTCCCGCAGGCGGTGGTCGACGGCGCGCAGCACCGGCAGCATGGTCCGCACCACGAACGGCACGCCGACCAGCGCCTGCGCCAGCGGGACCAGGATCCAGGTGGCGCGCAGGTCCAGCGGCGGCTCGTCCAGGGCGATCAGGAAACCGAAGCCCACGGTCACCGCGGAGACGCCCAGCGGCAGCATCAGCAGCGCGTCGAACCCGCGCACCCACCGGCCGGCGTCCCGCCGGGCGAGGGCGGCGGCCGCGAGTCCGCCGATGACCACCGCGATCGCCGTGGCGGCCACCGCGTACTCGAGCGAGTTCCCCACCGCCTCGATCGGCGGGACGAGGAACGCGCCGCCGTCCTCCTCGGTGAGCCGCCGGTAGTAGCCGAGCCCGGCCGCGAAGGACCGCTGCACCAGCACCGCCGGCGGCAGCACGATCAGCACCGCGGTCACCACCAGCACCCCGGCCAGCAGCAGCCGTTGACCGGCGCCGCGCGGCGGGCGGGCGGTCGTGGAGGGGTCGACCAGCCGCAGGGTGGCCTCCCGCCGCCGCACCGTCCAGGCGTGCACGGCGAGGACCCCGCCCACCGCGGCGAACTGCACCAGGCTGAGCACCGCGGCCGTGGACAGGTCGAGCAGGGCGGCGGTCCTGCGGTAGATCTCCGTCTCCAGCGTGGAGACTCCGGGGCCGCCGAGGACCTGCACGATGCCGAAGGAGGTGAAGGTGAACAGGAAGATCATCAGTGCCGCCGCGGCGACGGCCGGCCCCAGCGCCGGCAGGGTCACCGTCCGCCAGGCCGCGAAGCGCGAGGCCCCCAGCATCCGGGCGGCCTCCTCCTGCCCCGGGTCGAGCTGCGCCCACAGCCCGCCGACCGTGCGCACCACCACCGCGAAGTTCACGAACACGTGCGCGAGCAGGATGGCCCACACCGTGCCGTCGAGCCGGACGCCCCACCAGGTGTCGAACAGCCCGCCGCGCCCGACGACCGCGAGGAACGCGGCGCCGGCCACCACGGTCGGCAGCACGAACGGCACGGTGACGACGGCCCGCAGCACCTCCCGCCCGGGGAACCGCAGCCGGGCGAACACGTAGGCGGCGGGCAGCGCCACCACCAGGGTGAGCGCCGTGGAGGCCAGGGCCTGCCAGAGCGTGAACCAGAGGACCTCCCGGACCTCCGGCCGCCCCAGCACGCCCGCGGCCTCCCCGAGCTGCCAGCCCCCGTCCTCGCCGCGCAGTCCGCGCAGGACGATGGCGACGACGGGGTAGGCGAAGAAGACCGCGAAGAACGCGATCGGCACGGCCATCAGGCCGAGCCGCACCGCGTCGCTCCGCAGTCTTCCCGGGGCACCGGTGCGGGTGGTCACCGCAGGACGAGCGACGACCACTGGTCGACCCACTGGTCACGGTTTGCGGCGATCTTGCCGGGCTCCATCGTCCTCGGGTCCTCGATCGTCACGCCGTGCTCGGTGAAGACCTCCGGCAGCGCGACGTCCTCACGGACCGGGTTGACGAACATGTTCAGCGGCAGGTCCTCCTGGAACCGCTTGGAGGCCAGGAAGTCCAGCAGCGCCTTGCCGCCCTCGGGGTTCGCCGCGTTCTTCAGCAGGCCCGCGTACTCCACCTGCCGGAAGCAGGTCCCGGTGGCCACCCCGGTGGGGGCGTCCTTCGGCTGCGGGTCCGCGTAGACGACCTCGACCGGCGGGGACGAGGCGTAGGAGACGACCAGCGGACGTTCCCCGCCCGCCTGCTTGCCGCCGGCCGAGCCGGAGAACTCCTCGTTGTACGCCTGCTCCCAGCCGCTGACCACCTTCAGACCGTTGGCCTTCAGCTTCTTCCAGTAGTCCTGCCAGCCCTTGTCGCCGTACTCGGCGGCGGTGCCCAGCAGGAAGCCGAGACCGGGCGAGGAGGTGCTCGCGTCCTCGGTGACCAGCAGGTTCTTGTACGCCGGCTTCACCAGGTCGTCGAAGCTCTTCGGCGGCTTCAGGCCCTTCTTCTCGAAGTAGGCCTTGTCGTAGTTGACGCAGACGTCGCCGGTGGTGACCGGGGTGGCCTTGTTCCCCTCGACGCGGAACTCCTCGCCGAGCTTCGCCGACTCCTTCACCTCGTAGGGGTCGAAGATCTCGTTGCCGAGGGCGCGGGAGAGGAGCGTGTTGTCCACGCCGAACAGGACGTCGCCCTGCGGGTGGTCCTTGGTCAGCACGGCCTTGTTCAGGGCCTGCCCGGCGTCGCCGTCCTCCAGGACCTTGACCTTGAAGCCGCTCTCCTTCTCGAAGGCGGCGATCACGTCCTTCGACGCGGCCCACGAGTCGTGGCTGACCAGCGTGACGGTCTTCTTCCCGCCGGACTCCTGCGCGTCGCCGTCCCCGGAACCCCCGGAGCCGCACGCGGAAAGCGCGAGCGCGAGCACGGCCACCGTCGCGGCGGCCGACTCCTTCTTGACGTGCCTCTTGATGTACTTCGTGACGTGCACGGATTTCCTCCTGGCTGACCAGGAAGAGACGCCGCCCTGCCCGGAGACCACGCGGGTCCCCGGGCAGGGCGCAACAGCTCGAGTCGACCGAACTCCCTACCCAGAATGACCTGGGCGAGGTTCAGAGGGTCTGCGGTCGGTACCGCACTCTCAGCGCTGCAGCGCTCCCCTGTCGGATAATCGCTATTCGGATGTGTGACGTGGCCAGATTACCGCTCGGTGGCCGCAAGCTGACCACAGGCCCCGTCGATCTCCTGCCCGCGGGTGTCGCGGACCGTCACCGGCACGCCGTGCGCGGCGATCGCCTCGACGAACGCCTTCTCGTCCTCGGGCCGCGAGGCGGTCCACTTGGAGCCCGGCGTCGGGTTCAGCGGGATGAGGTTGACGTGCGCGGGCTTGCCCTTGAGCAGCCGGCCCAGCCGGTCGCCGCGCCAGGCCTGGTCGTTGATGTCGCGGATCAGCGCGTACTCGATGGACAGGCGGCGCCCCGACTTCGCGGCGTACTCCCAGCCCGCGTCCAGCACCTCACGCACCTTCCAGCGCGTGTTCACCGGGACCAGCGTGTCACGCAGGTCGTCGTCCGGGGCGTGCAGCGAGATCGCCAGGCGGCACTTGAAGCCCTCGTCGGAGAACCGGTTGATAGCGGGCACCAGGCCGACCGTCGACACGGTGATGCCGCGCTGCGACAGCCCGAGACCGTCGGGCTCCGGGTCGGTGAGCCGGCGGATCGCCCCGGTCACCCGGTTGTAGTTGGCGAGCGGCTCACCCATGCCCATGAACACGATGTTGCTCAGCCGCGCCGGGCCGCCGGGGATCTCCCCGTCACGCAGCGCCCGCATGCCGTCCACGATCTGGTGGACGATCTCCGCGGTGGACAGGTTCCGGTCCAGCCCGGCCTGGCCGGTGGCGCAGAACGGGCAGTTCATCCCGCAGCCGGCCTGGGAGCTGATGCACATGGTCACCCGGTCCGGGTACCGCATCAGCACCGACTCGACGAGCGTGCCGTCGAACATCTTCCACAGCGTCTTGCGGGTGGTGCCCTCGTCCGTGGACAGGTGCCGCAGCGGGGTCATCAGCTCGGGAAGCAGCGCTTCCTGGAGCTTCGCCCGCGAGCCGGCGGGAATGTCCGTCCACTGCTCCGGGTCGTGCGCGTACCGCGCGAAGTAGTGCGTCGAGAGCTGCTTGGCGCGAAACGGCTTCTCGCCGATCGCGGCCACCGCTTCCTTGCGCTCGGCGGGCGTGAGGTCGGCGAGGTGCCGCGGCGGCTTCTTGGCTCCGCGCGGGGCGACGAAAGTGAGTTCTCCGGGCTTAGGCATGGCCTTACCAGTGTGGCAGATCGATTCCGGTGGCCCGGGCCACAGCGGGGTGGGGGCGGTCACCCGTGGGTGCCGCCTGTCACTGTTGGTCGTCCCCGCACGGCCCAGAGACGGCCCAGGCCCGGCGCTTCGACGACGCGGGCAGGCCCCACAGAGAAACCTGATGGGCCCACTGCGGCACCGTGCCGGGCCGCTGGATGTCGCTGCCGTCCGCCGTCGTTGCCATGAGATTGCCGTCACTGCGACCGACGGCGCCGGGAGACCGTTCGTTGCTCCGTCAGTCGAGCGAACCGTGCGTTGAACCCTCTCCGGTGGTGTGCGCCCCCTTGTGCGCTGGGTTGCCACCTTGTGTGACTCCTCTGGGCACAGCACGGTTCAGGTGGATGCTGCTCGGTCTGCTGCACGACCATCGGGGAGGGGCGGTCAGGGTGGGTTCAGCCAGTCAATGGGCACGTGACACCTTCGGGGACATTGCCGGTGAGCTGGCGGACATCATCCCCGCTTGTCTCCTCCGGGCTCATGATCGCGCTCGGACAGGGCACGAGGGCGTCCACACTCAGACGCTCGAAGCCTACGGACACGGCCTCTATGCGGTGCAATACGAGGAACTGGCCGCCGGCATCTCCGGATATGGGGAAGCCGTGCGCCTACAAGGTCGCACGCTGATGCTCGTCCGCGGCCACCTGATCTACCCCCTCCGCTACGCCAAGAAAGACGTGCCGGTCACCGCGGCACGTCTCCGTCGCGCCACAGGCTTCCGAGCAGACCTGATCCGCCGCCACGGCCCGCCTCCCAGGCAGCAGGCCTTCGACCTGGACTGGGGGGAGCTTGACGACTCCGAGGTGCACCCAGACCTGGAGCTGCTCCCCGACGACGTGCAGCTCGTCCTCGTCGCCTACGCCTGCTCAATGGAGAAGGGCGTCATGCGTGTCGAGTGGGGTTCTGCGGAGCTGCGCCGTGAGGACCGGTACCTGATCTGGCACCGTCACGAGCCATTGCCCACCAGAGGGTGACTCGGAGCCGTCGGCCGACGCATGCAAGCGTTTGGTGCGTGTGACGAATATGGTTTGCGCGGCGGCAGGGTTGTGTGTCTACCGTTACCACCATGCGCCAGTAAACCTGAAGTCCCCCATGCCACAGCCGTTCGACGGCCCCTTCGCGATGTCCGACACCGGGCGTCTTCGGGCCCGAACGGCCTGAACGGGTATGTCTGGTGCCAGGCAGGTGCGCTCTCCCTATTCCTTGGTGATGAGCCCCCTTCAGTGATTGTTCTCGACCCGGCCGAACCGGTACGGGCTTCGTCGCTGCCGTGCACTCGGGATGCCGGTCTCCCCTCACTTCGAGAGAACTGTGGAAGTACACCCATGTTCGAAGAGCTCTCGGCCCTCAACGCCCGTCCCGCCGTCTACTCGCGGGTCACGACCCCGGACCTGTGGACCGACCCCCACATCTCCGCGCGCATGCTCGCCGCGCACCTGGACCCGCACGTCGACCTCTCCTCCTACCGGGCCGAGTACCTCGAAAAGGTCGTCGCCTGGATCGTCAGCCGCTTCGACGTCCGGCCGGGCCTGCGCGTCGCCGATTTCGGGTGCGGTCCGGGTCTCTACACCACCCGCCTCGCCCGCACCGGGGCGGACGTCACCGGGCTGGATCTGTCCTCGCGCTCACTCGACCACGCCAAGTCGCTCGCTCATGTGGACGGGCTGTCCGTCCGCTACCTGCAGCAGGACTACCTCTCCTATCGGGACGACGCACGGTACGACCTGATCATCATGGTGATGCGCGACTACTGCGCGCTGACCCCGGACGGGCGACGCGCCCTCCTGCGTACAGTCCGCGGGCATCTCGACAGCGGTGGTTCCTTCGTCTTCGACGTCGACTCGACGTCCGCGTTGGCCGACGTGCGTGAGCAGGCAACGTACGCTCCGTCGCTCATGGACGGATTCTGGTCCGGCCGGCCCTACTTCGGCTTCCACAACACCTACCGTTACGAGAGCGAGCGGGTGTCACTGGACAAGTTCGAGATCTTCGAGGCCGACCGGACGAGGGCCTACTTCAACTGGGTGCGCTATTTCACCCCGGATGAACTGACCGGTGACCTGCTCGACGCCGGCTTCACCGACGTCGAGATCCTCGGCGATCTCACCGGCTCCCCCTACAGCACCGAGGCACCGCAGTTCGCCGCCATCGCGCTCAACCGCTGATGGACGCCGTGGCACAGGCAGGGCAACAGCTGGCGCAGCGGCCGTAGGCCGGCTCGCATGCCGCTGTCTAGCCGTCCGTCGTCGACGGACACCGTCGGCACCCGGTCCTCGCAACATCGGTGACCGCTCTGCCCTGCCCGGCTCCAAGCCGGGCAGGGCAGGGCCGAGCAGCCGAAGAGTGCGTGCTGTGCACCTACTCCGTATGCGTGCCCACGTAGGACACGGTCTTAGGCACGGCCTTACCAGTCCGGCAGATCGAAAAGGGTGACCCGTCGGCCCACCGGGGCCAGGCATGGCGACGCCGGTCTCGCCCCGCTAGAGGTCACGCGGCACGGGCCGGCGGGGCGCGAGGAACACCGAAGCCCCGCTCCGCGCCCGGTCAGGGCGGGGAAGCGGGGCTTCGGCGCAACGGCTGTCAGCTGCCGACGAAGATCTCCAGGAGGAGCCATACCACGGGGGCCGTGGGGAGGAGGGAGTCCAGGCGGTCCATGATGCCGCCGTGACCCGGCAGCAGCGCGCCCATGTCCTTGATGCCCAGGTCCCGCTTGATCATCGACTCGCCGAGGTCGCCCAGCGTCGCGCTGACCGCGACGGCCGCGCCCATCAGCATGCCCTGCCACCAGGCGCCGCCGTCCACCAGCAGCATCATGCAGAGCACGCCGGCGACCATGGAGAAGCCGATCGCGCCGAGCAGGCCCTCGCGGGTCTTGCCGGGGCTGATCCTCGGCGCCAGCTTGTGGGTGCCGAACCTCCAGCCCACCGCGTAGGCGCCGGTGTCGCTGACGATGGTCAGCAGGACGAAGGTGAGCACCCGCTGCGGACCGTCGTCGGCGGTCAGCATGAGGGAGACGAAGGTCGCCAGGAACGGCACGTAGAACGTGGCGAACAGGCCGGCCGTGACGTCGCGCAGGTAGTCCTGCGGCGGCGAGGTCATCCGCCACACCATCACCGCCAGCGCGGTGAACGCCGTGGCCACCCAGGCGCCCTCGGGGCCCGCCGCGTACCCGGCGATCACCATCGCCGCGCCGCCGGCGATCAGCGGCACCTGCGGCGCCTTGATCCCCTTGCGCTCGGCGAGCCGCGAGGTGAGCTCCCACAGGCCGACGGCCACCGCGGCCACCACGACCCCGACGAAGACGGCCTTCACCACGAAGAGCGCGACCAGGACGACGGCGCCGAGTCCGACGCCGACCCCTATCGCCGCACCGAGGTCGCGTCCCGCGCTCTTCTTCTTCCGCTGCCGCGGTTCCTCGGGCCCGTGCGGGGCGGCCGGGGGCGGCTGGGAGGCGTCGGACATGGGCTCCTGCGGCTTCTCGCTGACGACGGGCATGGGGCGGGTGTGCTGGACGGCGTCGCCCTGCGGCACGAATGCCCCGTGCTCCGCGATCACATGCCCCACGGTGCCCACGGTGCTCTGACGCGCGGCCCCGTGCTGTGCGGGGACGACACCCTCCTGCGCGGGCGCGCCGTACGGCTGCCCGTAGGCGCCGTACGGCCCGGACGCCACGGGGACGTCCTGCGCAACCGGCGCCGCATGCGCATCGTACGCCGGACCCGTCGGAACAGCTCCCTGGACGGGGCCGCCGGGCGGTCCATACCTCTGCTCGTGCTCGGACGGCCACCCGTGTCCTGCCTGCGGCGGCGCCCCCCAGGAAGAGTCGTTCATCAGACTTCGAGCAGCTCCGCTTCCTTGTGCTTGAGCAGCTCGTCGACCTGGGCGACGTACTTGGCGGTGGTGTCGTCCAGCTCCTTCTCGGCGCGACGGCCCTCGTCCTCGCCGACCTCGCCGTCCTTCACCAGCTTGTCGATGGCGTCCTTGGCCTTGCGGCGCACGGAACGGATCGAGACCTTGGCGTCCTCACCCTTGGTCTTCGCGACCTTGATGTAGTCGCGACGGCGCTCCTCGGTCAGCTCGGGGAACGTCACGCGGATGATGTTGCCGTCGTTGCTCGGGTTCACGCCGAGGTCGGAGTCCCGGATCGCCTGCTCGATGTTGCGCAGCGCGCTCTTGTCGAACGGGGTCACCACGGCCATGCGCGGCTCCGGCACGGAGAACGAGGCCAGCTGGTTGATCGGCGTCAGCGCGCCGTAGTAGTCGGCCACGATCTTGTTGAACATCGCCGGGTGCGCACGGCCGGTGCGGATCGCGGCGAAGTCCTCCTTGGCGACCACGACGGCCTTCTCCATCTTCTCCTCGGCCTCGAGGAGGGTCTCTTCGATCACCACTTGCTCCTGCGTGTCTTGAAGTAGGCCCGTCCGCCGCTCCTGTGCGCGCCGGCGGACGGTTGCGTCGCGTCTTCTTCCTGCACGGTTCCGGACCGGCAGGACATTGTCCATCCCCGGGCCAGGACGTCGCCCGGACCAGGGACCTCACCCGGCACGGCCGGGTGAGGTTCGCCGGTCAGTCCCGGCCGCCCGCGTCGCCCACGAGCGTGCCGATCTTCTCACCATTGACGGCCCTGGCGATATTGCCCGCCGACAGCAGTTCGAAGACGAGGATCGGCAGGTCGTTGTCACGGCACAGCGTGATGGCGGTCATGTCGGCGACCTTGAGGTCGCGGGTGATGACCTCGCCGTAGCTCAGCGCGTCGTACTTGACCGCGGACGGGTTGGTGCGGGGGTCGGAGTCGTAGACCCCGTCGACGCCGTTCTTGCCCATCAGCAGGGCCTCGGCGTCGATCTCCAGGGCACGCTGGGCCGCGGTGGTGTCGGTGGAGAAGTAGGGCATGCCCATACCGGCGCCGAAGATGACCACACGGCCCTTCTCCAGGTGCCGCACGGCGCGCAGGGGGATGTAGGGCTCGGCGACCTGGCCCATGGTGATCGCCGTCTGGACACGCGAGTCGATGCCCTCCTTCTCCAGGAAGTCCTGGAGGGCGAGGCAGTTCATCACCGTGCCGAGCATGCCCATGTAGTCGGATCGGGCGCGGTCCATGCCGCGCTGCTGCAGCTCCGCGCCGCGGAAGAAGTTGCCGCCACCGATGACGACGGCGATCTCCGCACCGTCCCGGACCACGGCGGCGATCTCGCGCGCGATGGCGTGCACCACGTCCGGGTCGACGCCGAGTCCGCCACCGCCGGCGAACGCCTCGCCGGACAGCTTCAGCAGATACCGGCCGCGTACATTGCCGTCGTCGCTCTTCTCGGCCTTCGTGGTCATGGGGACTCTCACTTCGTTTGCAGTGCACACACACGAAGAAGGCCATTGCCGGTGGGGTGTGGTTCGCATCCCATGCGGCAATGGCCTCCCTCGTCAGATCTGTTGTCGCCCGCCGCGCGCGAGTGCGTGGCGGCGTACCCGGACGACTGCTTCCGACCTTAGCGGTCGGATGCGCCGATCACGGTACTGACTCAGATGCCGACCTTGATGCGCGCGAAGCGCTTCAGGGTGACACCGGCCTCGTCCAGGACCTTCTGGACGGACTTCTTGTTGTCCAGCGCGTACGGCTGGCCCAGCAGGGTGGCGTCCTTGAAGAAGCCGTTGACACGACCCTCGACGATCTTGGCGATCGCGGCCTCGGGCTTGCCCTCGGCGCGGGTGGTCTCCTCGGCGATGCGGCGCTCCTTGTCGACGACGTCGGCCGGGACGTCCTCCTTGGAGAGCCACTGCGGCGCGAACGCGGCGATGTGCTGGGCGATGCCCTTCGCGACCTCGGCGTTCTCCTTGTCGAGCTCGACGAGGACACCGATCTGCGGGGGCAGGTCCGGCATGGTGCGGTGCATGTACGCCAGGACGTAGCCGTCCTTGAACTGGGCGAAGCGGTCCAGGACGATCTTCTCGCCCAGGTTCGCGTTGGCCTCGTCCACGAACGCCTGGACGGTCTTGCCGGCCTCGATCTCGGAGGCGAGCAGGGCGTCGATGTCCGCCGGGGAGGTCTTCACGATGTGCTCGGCGATGGCGTTGGCCACGGCCTGGAACTTCTCGCCCTTGGCGACGAAGTCCGTCTCGCACTTCAGCTCGACGATGACGCCGGCGGAGTTGTCGTCGGCGATGATCTCGACGACGGCGCCGTTCTCGGCGGAACGGCCCTCGCGCTTGGCGACGCCCTTCTGGCCCTTGATGCGGAGCGCCTCGACGGCCGCGTCCACGTCGCCGCTGGCCTCGTCGAGGGCCTTCTTGCAGTCCATCATGCCGGCGCCGGTGAGCTCACGCAGCTTCTTGACGTCGGCGGCGGTGTAGTTCGCCATGTCTGTGCTTCTCTTCTCGGAGTACGAGTGCGAATGGAAGATCTACGGTCCGGACGGCACGGTCGTGGATCCGACACGGTCGTGGATCCGGCGGGGCCGGGGTTCCGACGCGGTGCGGACCGACCGACACGGCGGGCGGCGCGGAGGGCGCCGCCCGCCGTGTGGTCACACGATCAGCCGTACGGGCATCGCCGCCCCGGACCTCACGGTCCGGGGACCGGGTGTCAGGCCTGCTCGCCCTCGGCGGGCTTCTCGGCCTCGGCGGCGGGCGCCTCCTCGGCCGCGGGGGCCTCGGCGACGGGGGCCTCGGTGGCCTCGGCCGGCTTCTCGGCGTCAGCCGGCTTCTCGGCCTCGGCGTCGGTCTTCTTGTCGCCCTCGAGCAGGTCGCGCTCCCACTCGGCCAGCGGCTCGCCGGCGGCCTTCTCGCCCTTGTTCTCGGCGGCGCCGGAGCGGGACATCAGGCCCTCCGCCACGGCGTCGGCGATCACGCGGGTGAGCAGGGTGACGGAGCGGATCGCGTCGTCGTTGCCCGGGATCTTGTAGTCGACCTCGTCGGGGTCGCAGTTGGTGTCGAGGATGGCGACGACCGGGATGTTGAGCTTCCGGGCCTCGCCGACCGCGATGTGCTCCTTCTTGGTGTCCACGATCCAGACGGCGCTGGGCACCTTCTGCATCTCGCGGATACCGCCGAGGGTCTTCTCCAGCTTGGCCTTCTCGCGGGAGAGGACCAGGAGCTCCTTCTTGGTCAGACCCGACGCGGCGACGTCCTCGAAGTCGATCTGCTCGAGCTCCTTGAGGCGCTGCAGACGCTTGTAGACGGTCGAGAAGTTGGTGAGCATGCCGCCCAGCCAGCGCTGGTTGACGTAAGGCATGCCGACGCGGGTCGCCTGCTCGGCGATGGCCTCCTGCGCCTGCTTCTTCGTGCCGACGAACATGACCGTGCCGCCGTGGGCGACGGTCTCCTTGACGAACTCGTAGGCGCGGTCGATGTACGACAGCGACTGGAGCAGGTCGATGATGTAGATGCCGTTGCGCTCGGTGAAGATGAAGCGCTTCATCTTCGGGTTCCAGCGACGGGTCTGGTGACCGAAGTGGACGCCGCTCTCCAGCAGCTCCCGCATCGTGACGACGGCCATGGCCGTTCTCCTTGAGATTCTCGGTTGTGCCGCGGACACCGGACGGCATCCGCGCCTGACGCCCGCGTACGACGCCCTGCCACAAAGGACCGAGGGGCGCCGACCCAGGCCACCGGCTTGCGCCGGGGCCCTCATCGAGGCGTGCGAAGTCGACCCGGTGACCCGGATCGCCTCAGAAAGTGTACGGGACTGCCGGGGCGCCGAGTGACGCCGCCGTCCACAACCGGCGGGTAGTCCACAGGCCGGGGCGGACACCGGCCGTTTTCCGGGACGGTTCCGGCATGCGAGAGATGCGACGTGAAGCGCGGGATCCCCGGAACCACCCGGCCCGGAACCGGCGGCGGAGGAGCGGCTGGACCCTCGCGGTGCTGGCCGGGGCGGTACTGGGGGCGGCGGCCGCGCCCGAGCCGCCCGTGCCCGGGCCCGCTTCCTCTGTGCCCTCGGCGCCTTCTGCGGAGGTGCCGCGGATCGCCCGGAACTGGCCGACGGGAGTGCGGCCCTCGGTGCTACGGGGGTGGGAGCCGCCGGCCTCGACGTACGGGCGCGGGCACCGGGGCGTGGACCTGGCGGCCGGGGTGGGGGCGGAGATCCGGTCGGTGGCAGCGGGACGGGTGTCGTTCGCGGGACGGGTGGCGGGGCGGGGGGTGGTGTCCGTGGAACTCGCCGGTACGGGGGATCCGCCGTTGCGGACCACGTTCCAGCCGGTGAGCCCGGGGGTCCGCCGGGGCGACGGGGTGGGGGCCGGTGCCGTGCTGGGGGGCCTGACCGCGGGCGACCACTGCGGGGGCGCGGCCTGCCTCCACTGGGGCCTGCGCCGCGGCCCCGCCTACCTCGACCCCCTCACCCTGCTCCCGCTCCACCTCCTCGCGCCCCTGCCACCCCGGCTCCTCCCGGTACCGCCAGGTCTGCCGCTGCCGCCGCGGTGGCCATAGTAGTGCTTCGTTACGTTGAGTGATCTCGGCTGGTGGTGGGCAGCCTTCCGGAGTGAAGCTGGGGGAAGTGGAACGGCTCCGGGGTGAGTTGG